>CBEUCC010000022.1:0-28711 GCA_965541515.1 uncultured Thermoplasmata archaeon | reverse complement strand
TCTTCCCTCGACCTCCGGTACACCAAGACCTTCCGCGCCGGAGGGCTCGGTCCGGCGGTCGACAGCTTCGTCTGGGCTTTCGGTGCGCTGGGGCCGCGCGTCGACATCCCCGTCTTGGTCTATTCCCCCGGCCCCTGCGTGCTCACGGTCGCCTCTGTCGACATCCTCTACGACCGCCCGCCCGAGTACTTCGGGTTCCCCACGACGACCGGGGTCGAGGACGTCCCGCTCGTCTTTGACCTCAACACCGTGTTCCACGACGACTTCGACAACGCCAACCTCACGTACACTTTCACCACGCCCGGCGGGTTTGCGGACGCGTCCGTCGCCCTGGTCGACCGCTACAATCTCACCATCACCCCCGCGCCGGACGTGGCAGGCCTCGTCGTTGTCAATGTGACCGCGCGCGATTCCTCCGGCCTTCGGAACTCCTCCCGCGATGTGACGTTCACGTTCGTGGCCGAAAACGACGCGCCTCGCCTCCTTGTCTCGCAGATCAACGTGACTTGGGGGGCCGTGACCACCGTTGACCTGACCCCCTTCCTCCAGGACCCGGACAACCCCGTCTCGTCTGCCTCCATCACGCTGGCCACAGGCGGCCCCGTCTCCATAAGCGGCCGGGCTCTCATCTTCAACCTCAGTGCCGGCGCCCTCGACTTCAACCTGTCCCTCACGCTCACCGACGGGTCGACGAGTAGCAACTACACCGTGCGCGTCCACCCGCGCCAGTCCGACACGCCCCCGTCACTCGTGCCGATCCCGAGCGTTGAGTTCCCGTGGGACGGCGCATACCGCATCGACCTCGGTCTCTACGCCGCCGACCGGGAGGATGCCCTCCCCGGGCTCTCGTTCAACTTCACCGTCACGGCAGGCAACGCGTCGAACCTCCTGGGGGTTGTGGAGCCCGACGGGGCGACCACATACCTCAAGCTCATCCCGCGGGCGGGGGTCGGAGCCAACTACACGGGAGTGCTCACCGTCCTGGACAGGGACGGGAACACCAACACGACGACCCTTGGCGTGCGCGTGTACGCCCCCCCCAACCGCCCGCCCACCATCGTCGCGGTGCCCCCGTCTCTGCAGCTGGCCGGTGACCCCTACACACTGCCGCTTGCCACCAAGTCGTCGGACGCGGAGGACACGTCGCCTTCGCTGTTCCAGTGGTCCGTGACGGCCGATGACCAGGGGCTGTTCACCTTCGACTACGACGATGCGGTCCAAGTCCTTGTGATCACACCGGTCCCCGGCGCCTCCGGTATCGGCTCGCTCACGCTCACCCTCCGCGATTCCGGGGGGCTTACCGACTCACGCACCATCCCGGTCGCCGTCGAGGCGCCGGCCGCCGGCGGCCTCCCGGTGGGTGAAGCCGCGATCATGCTGTCGCTCGTCTTTGCCGGTGTGGTCCTTCTCTCAGCATTCGCGGTGCGCCGCGAGCGGTCGAGAGGCGGGCGGCCGGGCGCGGCGCGCCGCCCGAAACGCGAACCGCCGGCGGAGCTTGGGACGCTCGCCGCTGAAGCCCCCGGCGGCCAGACGCCGGCGCTCGATGCGCCGCCGATGACTGGAGACAGCCCCGCGGAGGTGGGCGAGTTTCTGCGGGGACACAAGGACTCCCCCGCGCCGCCGCAGCCTGAAGAAGGCGTCGCCGTCCTTGGCATGCACGAAGGGCTCGATAGCGCCTCCGCGCCGGAGGCCGCTCCCGCGGCGGCGGTTGCGCCCCCGGGGGACGCGACCCCCGCCCCGCCGGCTTCCCTGGGGGAGCTCTACGTCTTTGGTCTCAAGGACGGCACCCTGATCTTCCAGGAGCCCCCACGCAGGCTCCCCACCCTCTCCCAGCCGGACGAGAACTCGCTCCTCCAGTGGGCGTACGACGCCGCCCGCGACGAGCTCGACCGGTCGGGCGACGTGAAAGTGCTAGAGTGGGATGGCCAGGCCGTCCTGCTGGCCCGCGGCAAGTCGTTCTTTGTCGCCGGCCGCGTGGAGAGCGGGGACGAGGACGCGCTCGTCGCCGCCGTGCAGCCCCTGATCGTCGAGGTCGACCACGAGTTCCCGGGGACACCGGCCGACTGGCAGCACGCCGAGATCCTCGACACGGTGACCGACATCCTGCGGAGGCTCGTCAAGTGAGGTCGGCCGGGGCGCGCCGGTCGGCGGCGCTTGCCATCTGCGTGGTGCTCGTGGCGCCTGCGGTTGCTCCCGCCGCGACCGCGGGCACCTTGAGCACCTTCCTCAGTGGCCCCTCCGCCGACCTGACGCCCTCTGGGGGGAGCGCCGTGGTGAGTGTCCCGAACCCTGCACGCGCGTTCAACGCATCCATGGACCTTGCGCCTGTCCAGGGGGCCGAGACCGTCTCGACGGCGCCCCCCGCCGCGTGGAGGTTTACCTTCCTCAGTTGCGCGACCGCTGCGCTCGACCCCGTCGTCCACAAGCATGTGCCCCTCGACCCGGCCAACCTCACCCTCCTCGAGGACGAAGACGGCGTGCCCGTGAACGCGAGCTCCTTTGTCCAGCGTCCCGGTCTGCTCTTTGAGGTCCCGGTCCCTCCCACCTTTCTCGACCCGCGCCCGTGGAACGCGACCCTGCGCGTCGCGGCCTCCACGGACGGCGTGCAGCCTCCGGGTGCCGGGACCTTCACACTCGCGCTCTTCTCGCCCCCCGGTTTCCACCCGTGGCGTCCCCTCCAGCTCTTGCCGGCTCCCGACAATGCCTCCGTACTCGAGGCGACGGTGACGCACCCGGCAGCGGTGGCCGGTACAGCGGGGCAGTCGCTCATGGGCCTCCTCGTCCCGAACAACGGCTCGGCCACGACGCTGCTCGTCGACGCGCTCCAGGTGAGCCTGAGCCGCACCATCATGCCCGATTCTCCGGAGCTGGTCTTCGCAGGTGCCACGGGCTCGTTCTGGCAGTTCCATTACCCCGGCGGCGGCACCAGTGCGACGCTCGGGCGCGCGCATGGGTTCGTCGGAGGGGCCCCGGAGGTAGTTGTCGCCTCCAACGGGGTGGTCGTTGACGGGTCCACGCCGCCGTTCTCGATCCCGGGGGACTCGGTGGTCATCGGCGCCTTTGTGGAGCTTGTCCCCGAGGCCGTGGGGAGCGTGGCGGTCAGCTGGAGCGGGCCTACCCTGGCCCCCGCGGGGGGCGCGAGCGCGCCGGGACATGTGAGCGTCGGCCTCCTCCCGGTGGTTGCGCGTCCTTTGGTGGCCAACGTCGTCCTCTCGGACCTGGTGGCGGCGGGCACGGTCGATGCCTCGCAGGGGGCCGCGCTGACGTCGCAGGTGGTCGGCAACACGTCGGGCGTCGAGCGGGCCGGGGCCCAGACGTTCACGGTCGAGTCGGACGGGACGCTGGCCGCCGTCGCGGTCAACTTCGCCAACGCGACGGGCCGGCCCGTCGCGCCCTTGGAGGTCGCGGTCGCCAACGTCACCGCCGGCGAGCCGGGCAACCTGACGCTTGCAACGGGCTTCGTGAATGCCAGCGCAGCGGCACTTGGAGGGTGGGTGGAGGTCCAGCTCCTTGCGCCCCTTGATGTCGTGGCGGGCCAGGAGCTTGCCATCGTAATCACCTCTCCCCGCGCAGTCGACGGCGAGTACTGGGAGTGGCGCCGCCACGACGGGATTCCGTCGGACCCCTACACCAACGGCAGCGGTTTCGTTGCGGCAAACGCCTCCGGGTCGGGCGGGTGGTCGGCACAGCCGACGCTGGACTTCACCTTCCGCGCACTGCTGGACATACCGCTCGATCCCACGATGGCCCCCGCCGTCTCCGTCGCCGGTGCCATCGGCCCCGGGATTCCCTCTCCTCTGCCTGGCAACCTGACGGAGTACGTCTTTGAGGTCCCCGGGCCTGCCGTCACCATCAACCCCACCGGCGGGGCCAACGGCCAGTGGAACGTCACCGTATCCAACGCGCTTGCCGACGACGTCCGCTTCAACTGGAGTGCCTTCGTCGACTACGCGCTCTACCCGCGCGCGGTCGAGTTGCGCGTCGCCGACGAGGCGCCCACCCTGGTGGTAGCGGAGCTCGACCGCCCGATGGTCGTCGACTTCACCGATGGGCTGGCCGCAGCCCTTGGCTCCGGGAACTACACGGCCGCTGGAAGCCCGTGGGGTCCCTTCCACGACCTCCCCCTGCGCGTACACGCCGACGGGCCGGCGTCGCTGCGCGTGCGCGACCTCGACGTCGCGTATGACGTCACCCTCCACGTCACGGGCTTCTCGTCCTCGCTCAACCAGGTGCTTGCGGCGGTTGCGCCGGCCGAGCCGCTCGCCGAGGGCATGATTCAACTTCTTGCCATCGAGGGCGAGGTCCGGCTCACCAACCTCTCGATCGAGTACTCCGAGGCTCCGCGCTACTTCGACCAGGGCCCGGCCCTGCTCCCCGAGGGCGCGGTCAACGCGACGGTCGCCGACCTCCTGCAGCTGTTCACCGACGACTATGACACATTCAACCTGACCTACACCGTCATGTCGGTCTTCCCCGGCGAGGCCACCGCCGCCATCTACCGGTCGGCGCTCGACGCCAACCTGACGCTGACCATGATCGACCCGGAATATGCGGGCCCCGTGCTCATCGCCGTGCTTGCGACGGACTCGACGGGGCTCTCAACCGCCTCCAACCCCATCCACGTCGACATCTATAGCGTGGACGACCCGCCGGTCATCCCACCCGTTCTTCCCAACCTCGTGCTCCTCGGGACGACGGGGGTCTTGGACCTCGGCGCGCTCGTGCTGGACAACGACACGGCCCTTGCGGACCTCACGGTCCAAGTGTCCTCGCCGTTCGTCACGGTGAGCGGCCTCGTCCTCACTTTCGACTACCGGAGCGCACCGCCGTCCCTTGTGCAGGAGGACGTTACCATCACCATTTCCGACGAGAACAACACGGTCGGGTCGCTCCTGCGTGTCCTCATCCAAAACGCCGGTCGGCCGCTCCTCGAGTTCCCGCCCTCCGGCCAGGTCTGGGTTAGGGCCGGCCGCTCCACGACCATCGACCTTGGCGCGTACGCGACGGACGACGACGACGTTTCCAACCTCACCTGGGAGATCCTCCTGGTTGAGGGCGATGGCACGGCCGAGTTGGCGGGTCCAGGCACCCTGCTCCTCACCGGCCAGCGGGAGGGGCGAATCACGGTTTCGGTCTCGGCGCGGGACAAAGACCTCAACTTGGCCAACGGCACACTCGAAGTCCTGGTACGCCCCAACCTGCCCCCCGTGTTTGTGGCGCTCCACGGGTCGCGGGTCACCGTGGCGGCCGGTGACCCCCTCGTCATCGACCTCCTCGAGTTCCTCGAGGACCCGGACGACCCCTACGCCAACCTGTCGTTCGCACTGGCGTGGGACAACGGGACGGTCGTAGTCGCGACGGTCGCCGACGGCGTCCTCACGTTGCGCCGCCCCGGCCAGACCGGCGGCCACGCGCGCGTGACAATCACGGCTTCCGACCCGTCGGGCGCCACCGCCTCGGCCTCGCTCGAGGTGGACGTGGAGGGCCCCCCTGCCGGGGACATCGGGTTCCTGCCTCTGGTCGTGGCGGCCGTGGCAGCGCTCATGCTCGGGGTCGTCCTGTTCCGGTTCTACCGGCGCGGCCGGGCGGACCGGCGGTCCTTGGCGTCGCTCTCGCGCGAGGAAGGCGGGATGGACCTCGACGAAGGGGAGCCGCGCCTCGTTTCGCCCGAAGGGCTCGAGCAGACGGAGGAAGAGCGGATGCTCGGGAAGATCGGGGAGATGGAGGCCGAGGCCGGCGCCACGCGGCTCGAGCTGCCACCCGTGAGCATCGTCTCGCCCGAGGGCCCGATCGCCGCGTCGTCCCTGCTGCTGCTCTACCGGGATGGCAGACCCATCGCATGGGTGGCCTCCGCCTCCCCGAGCGACCGGGAGGCCGAGGTCGAGCAGGAGCTTGCGGCCGCCGTCGCCGAGCGGCTCAAGAAGGGACCGAAAGGGGGGCGGATCGAGGACGAGTCGATCGAGATGGCCGGCGCTACCTTTGCGCTCGAGGCGCGCGCGCAGCTCGTGCTCGCCGCGCGCGTGGAGGGTGGGCCCAAGAACCAGCCGCTGCGCCTGGCGATGCGCATCGGCCTCGACCAACTCTTCGACCGCAACGCTGGCGCCCTCAAGCGGTGGGACGGCTCGACGCGCGAGTTGAAGGGCGTGGACGATTCGCTCGAGTCGGTGATGCGCGTTGCGCCGGTCCCGGCCGGCGACCCGGCGCCACCACGCAAGGACGACGACGAGGAGTGACCGCCGCTACTTCGTTTCGGCCACGAGCCGTCTTGCCGCCGCGCCCGTCAGCTCCTCCAGCAGCGTCAAGCAGGCGTCGTACCGCTCGTCCGGCATCCCGACGGGGTCGTCCACATCCACGTCCGGCCGACCCGCGTACTCGCCCAGCGTGTACAGCTTGGACCCCAGTCCATCGATGACGCGGTCCCAGTCGTGGAGGAGGTGTGCCTTCTGCCCGCGCGTCATCACGAGGATGAGGTCGCTCTGGCCCATCAGGCCCGCCGTGAGCAGCGACGCCTTGTGGCGCTCCATGAGGTCGCGGCCCAAGCGGCGATGCACCGCCCGGCGTGCCGAGGTCGTCGCCGGTAACCCCGGCATCGCTTCAATGCCGGCCGACGTGAGCTCGATGCGCCCGAGCGCCTTCTGCTGATCGAGGACCCGCGCGAGGAGCAGCTCGGCCATGGGCGAGCGGCACTGGTTGGCCAGGCAGGCCACGACGACCTGGAATGGGGCCACGGCGCGCCCATGGGCGCCCCGGCCCTTGAGGTTTGGCGGATCACCCCTGCTCGGGGGTCGCCTGCCACGCGCCCTGGACGACGCCACCGGGCGCCTGGATGACGATCATCCACCCAGCCTGGGACCTCCTGCTCCGGAGTCCAGAGGCCGCGGCCCCCATGCCTTTTCGTGCCTGGCCAACGATGGGCCACTGGGTGAGAGCATGGAGACTGAACGGCCGCGCCTTGAGGAAGCACTTGAGATCTTCGAACGTCACCGCACGTTCCGCCACTACGCGGACGCGAAGGTCCCGGAGGAAGACATCGGCCGGATCGAGCAGGCCGGCCGGCGGGCGCCGACCGACGCGACCGGTTTCATGTTCACTGTCATCCGGGTCACCGACCCCGGGCTGCGTTCCCGGCTCTGCGCGCTCTCGGGTGACCAGAAGCACATCGTCGACGCTTCCGACTTCTTCGTCGTCTGCCTCGACCTCCACCGCCAGGCACGCCTCCTGGAGGCGCTCGGCGAGCGGCAGGCGAAGCTCGGCGCCTGGGCGCTCCTCTTCGGTGTCGTCGACGCGATGCTCGTTGCCGAGAACATGGCCGTCGCGGCCGAGGCCCTCGGCTACGGGACGGGGTTCATCGGCGGCGTGCACTACGACACCTCGGGTGTCGTGCGTGCGCTCCAGCTCCCGGCCGGCGTGTTCCCCGTCGTGGGACTCACGGTCGGCGTCATCGCCCGAGAGCCCGTACTTCGCAAGCGGTTGCCACTTGCCGCCACGTTCCACGAGAATTCGTACGCTCCCGTGACGGGCGATGCCGTGGCGGCCTGCTTCGAGGCGATGCGCTTGCAGTCCGGCACCTTCGACTGGCAAAAGACGCTGAAGCGGTACTTCGCGGCGGGTGGAGTAATGGAGAAACGGGAACCGACGATCGCGCGGGCGCTGCGTGAACAGGGCATCCTCCCGGAGTGAGCGGTCACTCGAGGCGCAGCATCGCGGTGGCCTCGAGCGCGAGCGCCTCGAAGTCGTCCATACCAGCCGGTGGCGCCTCGCCGAGCACCCGCCGGAGCTTTGCCCGGCTCGGGGAGAGCGCCTTGTCGTCGCGCCGGAGGGAGAGCGCGGCCAGGAGGTCCCCGACGGCTCGCTCGGTGCTGGCCGCCTGCCCCTGCAAGACGATCCCGAAGGCGGCTGTCCGCGGGCCAACGCTCACACGCGCCATCGCGTGCTTGATCTGGCGCTGGCCCGAGAGGTAGAGCATCACCTCCACCTTGGGGTCGCGGGCACGCGCCGCCCCCGCGGTGGCCGCCCCCCGCGCGTGGTGGACGGCGCTTGCAAGGTGCGCGGCGCCACAGACCGCCCGCGCGTCCACGACGGTGATCTGCACCCTGTGCCGCCGCTCGACCACCCCAACCCGGTCGAGGAGTTCCTCGAGGGGCGGGGCCTTCCCGCGCGCGCCTGCCAGCCCCACACGCTTCAAGTCAGGGAACCGCACGAGGGGCTATGCCTGCGCGATGCGCCCGGTACCTTGGCGAGCCGTCACGGCCGCCACTCCCCCAGGCTCCGCTGGCGGCGCGCCCGGGGCGCCGGGTTCTTCGTCCCTTTCGCGCCCGCTCGGGGCGGTTCCTTCGGGCCGCGCGCAGGCGCCTGCGCCGGCAGGTCATCCTCGCCCCCCCCATCCGTCGGCGCGGGCGGCGCCGCGCCGGGTGGCTGGCCCCCGGCCTGCCGTTTCATGTCCTTGGCCAGGCGCGGACCGATGAGCGGGATCCTTGCCAGCTGCCCCTCTTTCGCGTCGCGCACGTCCTGCGCCGCGCGCACACGGTGGCCCCACAGTGAACGGGCCCGCAACCGCCCGACACCACGGAACGCCACGAGCGGGAGCAGCTCGGGCTTGACCCCCGCAACCACGCGCCGTGCGAGCGGCCCAACCTCGGGGAGCGGCCCCATGTCGGACGCGCGCGCGACCTCGCGCAGTGCGTAGAGCAGCCACCGCGCTGTGTCCACCCGGTTGCGCACGTCCCCCGGACCGATGTCGAACTTCGTGCAGATGGCGTCCATCGAGTACTCGGAGACCCACCACTCGAGTACCTCCGCCGTCTTCACCTGCGACAGGAAGTCCTCGTCCTCCGCGAGCCGCTCGACCTTCTCGACCAGGAAGGTGTCCTTCTCCCGCTCCACCAGGTCCTGCACCCACCCCCACTCAGATTCCCGCATGTAAAGGGCCTTGGCGTCCGGGACCGCCGAGATGAGGTGGAGCCACGAACGGTCCGTGAGGCGCCGCTTGGCGACGAGGTCTAGGGCCTCCATGAACCGCACGGCCGTGAGTGGGTCGATGTAGAGCTCCGAGACGCGCGTGCCAAGGGCTGTGGCGGCCATGTCCGGGCCCGCCCGCCCGATGAGCCCGTGGTCGTCGAGGAATTCCAGCACGTCCTCGACGGGGCCGTCGAGGTCCCAGCCGTTCGTCTGGTGGGAGAGGAAAGTCGCGCCGAGGAACTCCTTCAGGTCGCCCTCGCCCCTCACATACCCCGTGGCGATCGACGCGAGCAGATGGACGCGCAGCGCGGGTTCCGTGCCGAGCTTCGAGAAGATGCGCTCGGGGTCGGCGTAGACGTAGTGCTCCATCAGCGCCTCCACCTCGTTTTCTGTCCGCGCGAGCAACACCGCCTCGCCCTCCTTGTCGTAGCGAGGGCGCCCAGCTCGCCCGCACATCTGCTTGACCTCGAGCACGGGGATCGGCACTTGCCCCAGGTTCGACTCGTAGCGGCGCATGTCGCGCACGATGACCCGCTTGGCGGGCAGGTTCACGCCGGCCGCGAGCGTCGGCGTGGCGACGATCGTCTTGATGAGGCGCCCCTTGAACGCGCGCTCGACGGCCGTTCGTTGCTTGTAGCCGAGCCCTGCGTGGTGGAACGCGACCCCGTCTTCGACGCACCGGCCGAGGCGGTCGTGGAGCTCTGTGTGCTCGCCTGCCCGCACGCTCGCGGCCGCCTTCGCGAGCCCCGCGCGCTCCTGCTTGGTGAGCAGCGGGCGCACCGCGTCGCGCAGCCGGTCGGCCTCCGCCGCGGCCGAGCGCCTCGAATTGACGAATACGAGGCACTGCCCCCCGGCCTTCAGCGAGTCCGTCACGAGCGCCTCCACCGGCTCGCCCTCCGCTAGGAGCATCTTGCGCTTGCGGTCGGCAAAGAGGATGGAGGTCCCCTCCGAAACGCCTTCCTTGAGCTCGACCGGGCGGAACTCCGACTGCACGAGCTTCGCATCGAGCCACTCGGCGATTTCCTGCGCGTTCTTGATCGTGGCCGAGAGCGCGATGACCTGTGCCTTGGGGTTCGTCATCCGGACTTTCGCAAGGAGTACCTCGATCGTGGGCCCGCGCGACATATCGTGCATCAGGTGAACCTCGTCGGCCACGACAACGCCCATCGTGTCCATCCACCGCGAGCGGTGTCGCATCAGCGAGTCAGCCTTCTCCGAGGTGGCCACTACGATGTCCGCGCCCTGGATCTCTGCGTCCGACTCGTCGAGCTCGCCCGTGGCCACTTTCACCGTGAGGCCGAGCGTCTCGAACGCGCGGAGCTCCTCGATCTTCTCCGCCGCAAGCGCCCGTAGCGGTACGAGGTAGATCCCGGGCCGCCCGGCAAGCGCCGCCTTCACGAGCGCCAGGTACGCTACGAGTGACTTGCCAGATGCGGTCGGAATGGCCAGGACGAGGTTCTCACCGGCAAGCGCCAAGGGCAGCGCCTCGGCCTGCGGCGGGTACAGCCGCTCGATCCCCCACGCCTTCAGGACCGCTTTCACGCGCTCGTCGACATCCAACGACGAAACGTCAGGTGCTGCGGCGGTTTTGGGCGGCACGCTGCGCGCCAAACGTGCGCCCCGTTAAACAGGTTCGCCGGGCGGGCGGTGGGGGGCGGCTCCCCGGTGGCCCGGTGCACGCGGTTCCCGCGCCGCTGAAACCTACGTCGCCTAACCGACTGGCTAAAGCCAGCACTCTTCGCCCGTTAACGGAGATTTCATTTACCCAAACCCACGTCGAAACGTCTGGCATCTCCCACTACACTCAAATAGCCAGACTAACGCAGAGGATGGCAATGGCAAGGCAATCTCGTTCCGCCACAGTCCTGTTGGTCGCCCTCCTCCTCACGACGCTTCTTGCCCCCCTGATGGCCTCTCCTGCGGCTGCTGCCGTGGGCCTGCGGGCCAATGCCGGGGGGTCGCAGGTCGCCAACGAGGGCGACACCGTCACCTTCGACGGTTCACGATCCTACACCCTCTCGGGCGGCCAACTGAACTACAGTTGGGACTTCAACCAGTCCGACGGCATCCAAGTGGACGCCACGGGCGTCCTGGCGTCCCACCTGTACGACGTGGCGGGGATCTACACGGTCACGCTGACGGTCGGCGACGGCAGCCAGAACGACACAGACGAGGCGAACGTCATCGTCACCTCGACCAACGGGACCGTGCCCGGCGTCCCGAACCTTCCGCCCGTCGCGCGCGCGCCACTGACCCAGGCGGGCTTCCAAAACCAGTCCATGGCCTTCGACGGGACACGGTCGTTCGACCCCAACGGCGACAACCTGACGTTCGAGTGGGACTTCGACGACCGCGACGGCATCACGGAGGGCGGCGACGCCAACGAATCCGTGGTCACCTGGAACTACACGACCGCCGGCCTCTACAACATCACCCTGATCGTGTCGGACGGCAGCGCTTCCGACTCGGACCGCACCTCGGCCCTCATCCTGCCCGACAACGGGACGATCATCCCCGGCGTCAACCTGCCGCCCATTGCCAACGCCGGCGGTGACCGCCTCGTGGTCGTCGACGAGCCGACCCAGTTCAACGCGAATCTGTCGTTCGACCTTGACGGGGATGACCTGTTCTACGAATGGGACTTCGACGACCGCGACGGCTCCACGACCGTCCAGCGGACGGGCGAGTTGGTCGAGTGGACATACCGGGCGACCGGACTCTACAATGTGACGCTGCGCGTACACGACGGGAAGGCGGAGGACACCGACATCATCCGCGTTTACGTCACCGAGGGCGGAGTTGGCGTGCCCGGCGTGCCCGGCATCAGCAACATCCCGCCCATCGTGATCATTTCCGAGCCGCTGCCGGGGTCGCGCTTCGAGCCGAACGAGTCCATCCACTTCGACGGCACCAGGTCGTTCGACCCGGAGGACGAGGCCATCCGCTGCGAGTGGCAGACCTTCTCGTCGGAGGGCTTCGAGATCCTCGGCCTAGGCTGCGAGATCACGCGGAGCTTCAGCGAACCCGGCCTGAAGGAGGTCTTCCTGTTCGTGGAGGACTTCTCCGGCGCCCAGGGCTTCAACCAGGTCACCTTCCTCATCAACGGCTCGGACGGGCCGCTCAATCGACAACCTGACGGCCAGATCGAGGGCAACAACACCGTCGAGGTGAACCGACCGCTCAACCTCACGGCCAACTACACCGACCCCGACGACGACGAGCTCACCTACGTGTGGGACTTCGACCTCTCGGACGGGCTCCAGGACGAGGCGACGGGCCGCAATATCACGTGGGTCTTCAACGACACATGCACATGCACGGTGACCGTCCGCGTGACGGACGGGCAGCACCGGAACATCCCCCGCATCGGGCTGCTGCGCGTGACCGTGGAGCCGCGTGAGCTCTTCCCGCCGCACGCCTCGGCGGGCGCCGACACGACTTCGACGGCCGGCCAGGGCGTCGTTTTCAACGGGTCGGGTAACGACTCGGACGGAGTCATCGTCCTCTACGAGTGGGACTTCGACGGGGACGGGGCGTACGACTGGCAAGACCCCAACACCGCCTTTGCGATCCACGCGTACCAGAACCCCGGGACCTACAACGCGTGCCTGCGGGTGACGGACAACGACGACGAGACGGGCGAGGACTGCCGCCAAGTGGACGTCGCGCCGCGCCCCAACAACCTGCCCGTGGCCGACGGCGGGCCGGACAAGCCCCTCGAGGTGCAGGGTGTGCAGGCGTACTTCCACGGCACGGGCGAGGACTCCGACGGCGCGGTCGTCCTCTACGAGTGGGACTTCGATGGGGACGGGTCCTTCGAGTACTCCAGCGCCGAGAACGGCGACGCGTTCTACACATACAGCGCGACCGGGGCCTACTCGGCCGTCCTTCGCGTGACCGACGACCGCGGCGGGAAGGGCTCCGACACCTTGTTCGTGAACGTGGCGGCCAACAAGCCGCCTGTGGCCAACGCCGGCCAGGACCAGACGGTCGCGGCCGGGGAGAACGTGCACTTCAACGGCGCGGGCTCGCGCGACCCGGAGGGCGCGATCTCGAAGTACTCGTGGGACTTCGATTCCTCGGACGGCTTGCAGGAGGACTCGACCGAGATCGGCCCGTCCAAGACGTACACGCGCGGCGGTGCGTACCTCGTGACCCTCACGGTATGGGACGTCTACGGCCAGACGTCGACCGACACCACCTTCGTGACGGTCCTCCAGACCGCTGGCGTCTCACTCGTTGTCGACGAGTCGGGCCGCGAGGTGGCACCGGGCGAATCGTCCTCCTACCTCCTGACGCTCACGAACTCCGGCGACGGGACGGACACCATCGCGCTCACCATTGACAGCCTCGACCCCGACGTCGCGGCGTGGTACACGCTCGACCAGCGCCAGGTGAACGACCTGCCGTCGGGCGGCGTCCGCATCGTGCGCCTGACGGTCAACGTCCCGGCGGACGGGCTGGCCACACAACTCGAGCCGGTGACGGTGCGGGCCACGAGCCAGTACGACAGTCAGAAGGCCGCACCCGTGGACATCACGACGTTTGTCCAGCCGATCTACAAGATCCAAGCGAGCATCACCTCCGTGCCGGAGGAGGTCCAGCTCGGAACATCCTATGACGTGGTCGTTCGCGTCATCAACCAGGGGAACGATATTGCGCGCGTGACGTTCGAGCAGGGCACGGGCGAGGGCGCGTGGCTCGTCCTCATCACGCCTGCGCCCTACCCGATCGAGCCCCGCGCATCCAAGGACTTCACCTTCTCGCTGACCGTGCCGATGGGGACGGAGGGCGGCTCGTACACGCTCACCGTGGTCGCGATCGCCCTCGGCGTCTCCGAGACGGACACGGACACGACGACCGTCACCGTCCCGAAGGAGACCACGTTCCTCCCGGCAGCCTCCTCGTTGCTCATGATCTTTGGAATTGTGGTCGTCGCGAGCCTCCTCCTTCGTCAGCGACCCCCCCGGGAGCGGTGAACGCCCCGCCAACCCCCTGGGTACGGGTCCGGGAGGGGCCCTGACAGAGCCCGGCCGAACGTCATGTATTTAGTCCCGCAAGCATGGGTAGATACGGGGCCCATGGCCAGGATCAAGGTAGTCAACGAAGCTGCCGACCTCGTCGGTTTGATGTCTGCCGTCGACTCGCCCGTAAAGCGCGGTGTCTTCCTCGCGCTCTCGGCCGGCTGGGAGAGCGAGCGGACCATCGAGAGCCGCTTCGGGCACACGGGGCGCGCCGCGCTGGACCTGCTGGAAAAGCAGGACTTGCTCGACAGCCGGTGGGAGCCGACGGCCGAGGGGCCCAACAAGCTCTACCACGCTCGCTACTCGTCGTTCAAGATCGACACGACCGCGCCGATGGCGGAACTCTCCGAGGTCTTCGCGGTGGCGGTCATGCCGGTCCTCGAGTTCCTGGAGAAGGAGGAGGCGCTCACGCAGATGGCCATCGGCAGCGGCGTGAACCTGATGGACGCCGCTTCCCGGCTCGCGCTCTCGCAGACGATGGTCCGTGCGATCGCAAAGCGGTCGCAACAGCTCGACCTGCGGGGCTTGCGCGTCGTGACGAACGGCGTGGACGGCAGGATTAAAGCGGCGGCGGGCGGCTTGGCCCGCCCATGATCGTGGTCCTGCGTCTTGGCCACCGGCGCACGCGCGACCCGCGCCTAACGACCCATGTCTGCCTAGCGGCACGCGCGCTCGGGGCCGATGCAGTGTGGGTTTCTGAACGCGACCGCGAGCTCGAGAAGGGCGTCGCGTCGGCTGTCGACCGGTTCGGCGGATCGTTCGAGGTAAAGACGGGCGTGGCCTGGCGACCGGCCTTGCGGGGCTTCGACGGCGTGAAGGTGCACCTCACCATGTACGGCGAGCCGATCGACCGGACGGTGGCCGCCGTGCGCCGGCGCGCGCGTGGCCGCGACTTGATGGTTGTTGTTGGGGGGCCAAAGGTGCCTGGCGAAGTCTACGGGTTGGCGGACTTCAACGTGGCGGTGTCGAACCAACCCCACAGTGAGGTGGCGGCGCTTGCCATCGCGCTCGACCGGTTCACGCGCGGTGCGTGGGCGCGGAAGAAGTTTGAGGGCGCTCGGGTGGCTGTGAGGCCCTCGGCGCGCGGAAAGGAAGTCGTCACGGTCCGTGAGGAGGAGTAGGGTTGGGCCTCTTTTCGCGCCGAACGCCCCGCGGCCCGGCGGCGCTCCGCCATATGCCGGTCGCGCCGGGCGTGGGGAAGGTTCGTGCGCACAAGATCGCCGGCGCGGTGAACATTCGGTTCGACGGGGTGAAAGGGTCCGCGCCGGAGGCGGCGCTCACGCGCATGCTCGGTGTGGAGGCCGGCCAGGCCCGGGTGCTGTCGCAGCGGGCGTGGGACGAGGGCGAGAAGTTCCGGACCTGGGAACCCTTGCTGGAGGCGGGTGGCCCGGCTCCGGGCGTTCCACTCGCCGAGCGCGAGGTCCGGCGGCTCGACCTTGGGGAGCGCGTCGCCCTCTTCGCCGTGGAGGCCGAGGCCGGCGGGGGCCTCGGTCGGACCGTCCCCGTCTTCTGGACGGACCTCACCCACACGTGCGAGCCGACCTGGGCCAGGCGGTCAAGAGACCACCTCGTTGCATGGGTTGAGGGCAATGTCGACTCACCGGGCGGGTCGGAGCCCCTCGGATTCGAGGCGCTTGACTTCTCGTGGCACGGGTCGGTGTACCTTCGGGGCGCCGCCATGCCGCTCGAGATCGCGGGGGTCGCCGAGACCTTCCGGGGGCTGCCAGCGCCGGAGGCGGAGGCCTTGAAAGCTGTCGTCCACGGCGGCGGCCGGGCGGGCGACCCCGACGAGTTCGAGGTAACCGGGACCGTGTTGGCGGTCACCGAGGCTCCCTTCGAGGGGGGCCGGGGGTTCGTCGTCCGGCTGCAGGTCGCGCCGATCGAGTGGTTCGAGCTATGGGCGCACGAGCGGCTGCTCTCTCGGATCCCCCAGGAGGGTGAGGGCGCGAGTGCGCGCGTCCGGCTCATCGGAATGTGGGCGGGGCAGCGGACCGCCGACCTTGCGGTCGGGTAGTCAGGCACCCCGCTTGAAATTCGCGGCCCATGAAAATCAAGTTCGACATGCAACGAGGCTGGCCACGACACCAAAATGGCGCCAACTTGGAACATCGTGCCAGAACCCTTTTACACTGCGCGCGGCTCGCATGCTTGGGAGATACGGATGCAGCCAAAGCACAATGGACCGGAAGGGAGGGTAGGCGAACACGCCTACCGACAGCAGGTGGACCGTGCGGTTTCCGGTGTGCTGGTCGGGGACGACCACCCCACGACGCCGGTGAACGCCAAGGTCCTTTCGAAAGCGACCAGCCTTGCAAGCACCGGGGATTTCCTTGGCGCGATCCGTGTACTTGGCGATGTCCACATCGAGGTCGGCGACGCCTACGGCGAGAACCTGCAGCCTGACGACGTCGAGCAGGCGCTCGGTGATCTGCGCCGGGCACTGGCAAAGGCCCCTGCAGGGGCCGAGCAGGACGCGTCCGCGCGGCTGCTCCAAGCCGCCCGTTCGGAGGCCTCGGCCGCTCGTTGGCAGGCCGCGTGGGACCTCATTGAGGAAGCCGACGAGCGGCTGGCGCGGGCATTCTACGGGGAATGACGGCGACGGGCCCTAGGGCTCGCTCTGCGGCATTACTTGGCTAAGCAGCTTGGGCACGGTGCGCAGCCGCTTCGCCCGAATCTCTGCCTCCACCTTCTTGCGCATGGTCTGCGCGGCGGCCGGCAAGAGCAGTTGCACCTTGCAGGCTGGGCAGGCGTTCATCCGATACCGGCCAAGTAAGACGCCCTGGTACGTGACCGTTGGCTCGATAAGATCCATCGGCTCGTGGCCGCAGTCGGGGCACTTCATGGACGCGCCCAATGCGCCCATGGTGTATAGCGTTGCGGGAACAATGTCGCATCGCCAACCCCGAAGTTCCGCATCGGCGAGGGACCCGCCTAGTTCTCTTCCGCCCGTCAAGAAGGCCGAGGCAGCAAGCCGAGCGTCTGTTTCTCGAGTGAGACCTCTTCGAACCGCAGGCCGATGCTTCGTGCGTAGGCAAACGAATCCAGGACTTCCTCCGATGTGGGGCGCCGCGCCATGGGCGCAAACCGGGCCTTGAACGCCGGCGAGCCCGGGTCGCATGCGTAGTCCGGGTGGTACTGGTCCATGATGTTCACGAGAGCTCCAGGCGTCTCTGCTGCGATCCAGTCGAGGACCGGCTTGGTGCAGCACTCCACGTGCCCCGGCATAACGAGGTGCCGGATTACCATGTCCTCCCCCCAGTCGTAGACGTGCTTGTGGTTGCGTGTCACGGTTTCCCAGTACCACGGAGTTCGCGCAAGTTCCACGGCACACTTGCCCGGTCCGAACTTGAAGTCTGGGAGCCACACGTCGAATAGGAACCGCAGGAGGCGTAAGGCCTCGTCGCTCATGAAGAAGTTGGAGTTCCACAGGAGCGGCGCGTTGAACTCCCCCGCGTATGTGGCGCGGTCGGTGCGCTGCGCGAAGCGCCGGAAAACCTCGGCCTTCTCCTGATCCGCGTGGTGCGCCCCCTCGAGGGTGGGGGCCCCCGGGCGGTGGAGTTGGCGTACCGCCCCGAGGATGGTGTGGAGGTGGATCGTGGGCTCGCCGCCCACGAAGTTGACGTTGTGGGCCCCTTCGAGCCGCAGTTGCCGGGCCGCGGCCGCGAGCTCCCCGGCGGTGAAGGGCAGGCCGTTGTCCTTGTCGTGTGAGATGTCCCCATTCTGGCAGAACTGGCACCGCAGGTTGCACGACGTGAAGAAGATCGTCCCCGAGCCTTGGGTTCCGCGGAACACGAGCTCCTCGCCGCGGTGGTGGAAGTACGTGCCTACCCGCGAGGTCGCGTCAAGCTGGCAGGTGCCGTGCCGCGCGCCTTCTTGGCGGTCGACCCGGCAGTTCCAACGGCAGAAATTGCAGTGCGAGAGCATGCGCAAGGCAAGCTCGGCGGAGAGATCCAAGAGCGACGTCTGCGCCGGCGGCACATCCTCGAGTCGCCTTTGGCCGTCGCGCACGTCCTGCCAGAGCTCCAGGAACTCGGGAGCGAGCCGGGCGTGCTCCGCCCACAGGTCGGGCTCGCCCGATCGCTCGAGCGGGACCTCGCACGCGATCCGGCGAGCGATCAGGCACTTGGCGGGCCGAGCGTTGGTGGCCACGTCCATGTACCAGGGCATCCGGTCGCCGACCCGGTCCCAGATCCACAGGCCGGCGAACCTTGAGTCAACGGCGGGTGCCACGGCAGAACCGTTGGCGCCCGGAGAGATTTGAGCGTTGCGCCCGGGGGGGTACTGCCGGCCGGCGGGCGCGGTCCACCCGAGGCGCGACTCGGAGTTCGGGCACGACCACGAAGGGGAGGCCCGACCTCCGCGTCGGGCTCATTCCTTGGCCCGTAGTCGCGCCCGCTCCTTGACCTTGCGCGCGCCGCTCTCGACCGCCTCCGCGACGTCGGCCACGACCGGCTTTGCCGCCTTGGACGCGCGCCCGGCCGCCGCACGGGCCGACTTGGACGCGGCCCGCGCCACCGGCGCGGTCGTTTCGCGTGCCTTCGTCACCGGCTTGCTCGTGGCGGCGGACTTCATGGCGTCGTCGAATGCCTTGACGGCTTTGTCCAGGTGCGGCTGGGCTTCCCGCCAGGCGGACTCTGCCGCCTTGCGCGTCACTTCCGCCGCATGATGGACATGGGGCTCGGTGCGCTTCCACGCGCGGTCAACGGCGGCCGCCGCCCCGTCCATCGCTTTGCGCATGGACTGCATGACCTCCTCACTCTTGCCGGCCGTCACGACCTCCGGGAGCTTGCCCCCGCAATGCCGACAGAACTGGTCTCCGCTGAACACCACTTTCCGGCACGACGGGCAGTCCATCCTATACCTCGTGCTTCGAAGACCCCGGCCGCCTTATAACGATCTTCCTCCAAAACGCGGGCATCGAAAACGCGCAGCGCCACGCGCGACGACTTCATTTGTCGCGGCGTGCTGCGCCGGGTGGTGCCTGAGGTCGAGACGGGGTTCGAGGGAGGACACGGCTCCCACTGGGACGCCGCGATCGAAGAGCCCGGCATGCTTAGCGACCTGATCGCAGCGGCCTACCGCGGCGGCCTCACGCCCCCCGCAGCCGGCGGCGCGCACTCCGTGCGCCTGCGCACCCTGCCGCTTGGCGACAAGGGCTTCGAGTTGCGGATCCTCGAGATCCCGGACGCGGGGGGCGCCAAGTCGGCCATCGCCACGGCCTACCCGCACCTGGCTGCCGCCGGGAAGCCGCTTGAGGCCACGCCCACCCGGATCATCGAGTGGGGCAACCACGGCCTCGAGGCGGAGGTCGAGGTGGAGCTCGGGGGGGGCCGCGGCCAGGTGACCTTCTTCGCGTCTGACTACTTCGCCCGCTCGCGCGACTACCGCGCAGGCGGCGCCCTCACCGTGCGGCTCTCGGCCGTGGCCTACACACTCGGCGTCATCTCCCGGGAGCCGCGCATGGAGACCATAGACGGCCGGGAGGTGAACGTCTCCCGGACATCGATCGTCGCCCCCCTCAAGGACAACGAGCAGGCACCCTACTATGACGACGACTTCTTCCTCCAGGGGCCGACCGTGAAGGTGGAGCCGTTTGCCTACCCCCCGTGGGACGAAGGCGTGGTCGTCCGGATCGAGGTGCCGGACCTTGGCGCCGTGCCCGTGTTCGGGCGCAAGAAGGCCTTCCCCCACGGGTGGCCGCGGCTCGGCGAGTTTGTCGCGGCCTACGTGTGGGTGCAAGGGCGGCTGGCGTGACTGGTGACGCGGCAGCGGGCATCACGGTCGGCCCCGAACTCGACGCAATCGGGTTTGGGTTCACTCCCACCGGGGTGTGGACCGAGATGGGTTCAATACCCGTCCGGTCCGGTCGTTAGGCCGGCTTCACCGCGGAAATCACGACGCTCTCCGCCCCGAACGTGCGTGTGACCCGCCTCGTGTTTTCCGATCGGCTCTTCGCGAAGTAGTCGTCCCTCCGGATCACCTTGACGTCCTTGAAGCCCGCCCGGCGGATCGATTCCAAATACTCCTTCTCCACGGCCGCCCCGCCGATGCAGTCGGCCCACAACTGAGGGTTGAGTCCGCAGACCGACGCGACGTCCGTCTGAACCACGATGTCCGCAAGCTGGAGATGCCCGCCACCCCTTAGCACCCGATAGATCTCCGCGAACGCCGCCTCCTTGTCCGGGACGAGGTTCAACACGCCGTTGCTCGTGGCAACGTCGACGCTTGCATCGGGCAGCGGAATCGAGGTGGCATTCCCCTCGACGACCTTCACGTCCTTCACCCCGGCCCGCTGAATGTTCCTGCGCGCCTTCTCGATCATAGCCGGAGTCATGTCCACGCCGACGACCCGGCCACGGTCGCCCACTTTGAGCTTCGCAAAGAGAATGTCCGTCCCCGATCCGCTCCCGACATCGAGCACAGCGTCACCAGGTCGGATCACGTCCGCCAGGAACGGGCAGCCCACGCCCGCATAGGACTCGCGGGCTTCTTCGGGCAGTTTTTCCAATTCGGCGGGCGGATAGCCCACGTGAAGGAGAGCCTCCATCCCGAGCGGGAAGTGGTATTCCTTCTCCGGCTGCTCGGCCACCTGGCTGTAGAGGGATTGGACCGCGTTTGTGATGATTGGGGTGAGGTCGGAGATGCCGTCCACTTGGACCTCCGGCGGAACGTGCGAAACGCGGACCGCCTCGAGCGATAGCTCGCCCGGCACACCCTCCGTGTATCGCCACAAGGGGATCGAACCCTCTTCCTCCTGCATGAGCAGTCCCATCTTGGTAAGTTCCGTCAGGCGCCGCGACGCCTCGTCGTTCGTCAAGCGGAAGACTTCTGCCACCTCGCGCGCCGTGATGTAGTCGTCCCGGTGCTTCTCCATATACTCCAGGATGTCCGCGGGCGAGCGCTTGGGCAGGCCCGGGGCCATGCGGTCGATGAGGTCCTCAAAGGGCTTCGCGGTAAAGGTGGGTTCGAGCGTCACCTGACGCTCGCCCGCCGTGACCTGGAGCTGCAGGAAATTCGCGCCTGAGTGGTGCATAGCTTTCCGGTCCTCGTCGAATTCCCTGTTGACCTCTGCCGATTTCATGTCCGTAACGAGACGGGTGGCGTCGAGTCCGACCTTAGAAGCCATCCGCGCGACCGATTCGTCGCTCCACGGCGTGGACTTCAACTGAAACTCCTCGAGCATGAGGCGAAACAAGCGGTCGGCCTTGTGCCGATCTTGACGTTGCGCGGCCTTCATGGCGCGGGCGCTGGGGTACGTGCTGGCTACGCCAGACTTGCGGATGTACTCAGGGTCGACCGGGTTTCCCGTGGTCTCGATGGATTCCCTCACCCACTCCACGGTCGAATCCTCGTCAACGCCATAGGTCTCCATCCACTCGCCGAGGGCTTCGAACGTACCCCCCATGCGGAATTCGACAGCGAGGTTGTCCTCATAGACTTCTTCGAGCCGGCGCAGCACGGGCTCGAGGCCCCAACTCCACCAGCACCACGCGTCGGCAAAATGGACGATCTTGACGGCGGGCTCGCGCATGGAGGCAACCGTAGGGGATAGTCTGCGACACGGGAAAAGGATGGCGGCCGCGTGGCGTAGTTCTCCCGCCGGGGTTTGAACCCCAAACGGCCGGGCCCGCCATCAATACGTCCGGCTGCTGCGCGCCGCCTTCTCCGCGATCCCGGCGAAGTACGCGGTGATGCGCGGTAGGAGCCCCTCCCGCCGGTCCGGCAGGTCCTGCGCCCACGACGCCCCCGTCGTCTCCTTCGTCACGACCACCTGGAAGATCAGCCCGTGGGGCAGGCGCTGCGTGAGCGCGTAGCCCGACCCCTCGCAGATGCGGTTGAGCTCGTCGAGCGACACCTCGCGCAACGGCACCTCCTGGAGGGCCGGCAGGCGCGCCATCCGCCCCGGGAAACCCGTGTCCTCCACGCGCAGCGGGACAGCGGCCGAGCGAATCGTCTGCGGGCCGTCCTTGGTAAGGTCGAACCCGAGGTCCGACACGTACTCGCGCGACGCCTCGATAAGCTCGTTGACGACCTCGACAAGCGACTCGAGGTCGCGGAAGTAGTAGTAGAGGAACACCGCCTCGTTCTCAATGTCGCCCGAAAGGTACGACCCCACGTCCTGCGGCCGGACGCTGATCGCGATGGCACCCGACGCGGCGAGGTCCTCCAGGAATTCTCGGGTGAGCTGGGTGAACGGGTTGGTCGACCCGATGTCGAAGAAGGCGCTGTCGTCGAGGTCGAGGAACAGGAACGCCGGGTCGTCCTCCGCGTCAACGGAGAAGTAGCCGATGTCGTCCACGCCGTCGCGGTCGACGAGCGACGCCGTGACCGTCTCGACGGGCCGCGTGAGCAGTTCGCGGCGCACGTCGGCGGTCACCGACGGGCCGGCGATCGAGTCGCCGTCCTTGAACTCCGCGTAAAAATGCGCGACGCCAAACCGCTTCTCGAGGGCCCCTAGCACGGACAGGGGGACCGTGTGGCTGACCTCGCGTTCGTCGCCGTGCCAGGCCGCTTCGATGGCGATTCCGCCCACGGTTCGATCGAGCGCTTTCCAGGTATTTGATGGGGCTATCGTCCGTGCCCGACTCCGCGACTTCCAGGCTACGGCAGCAGCCCTTCCCGCACCGCCATCTCGGCGTTGAGCACCGAGCCGCCGGCCGACCCGCGGATCGTGTTGTGGGTCAGCACGAAGAACCGCACCCGCCCGTCCTTGGTCAACCGGATCTGCCCGACGCCCGCCACCATCCCCGGCAGCCCCTCGTCTTCGCCCAGAAGGGCGTCGAGCGCAGGCTGGGGGCGCCCTGCATCCTCCATCAGGACCACGGGCTTCTTGGGGGCCGAACGCAGCCCCATCCCATCGAGGGGGCTGGCGAACGATCGGAACGCGTCCTGCACCTCGTCGAGCGATGGTTCTTCGGCGAGCCGGACCACGACCGACTCGAGGTGCCCGTCGCGGACCCATACGCGAGCGCACGAGGCGACCACGGAGAAGCGCGCCAAGTCGAGGCGGTCGTCCTCGACCTTCCCGAAGATCTTCTTGGTCTCGGCTTCCATCTTCGCCTCCTCCCCGTCGATGTGGGGGATGACATTGTACGGCTGGGTGAGCATCGCAAGTCCCGCGGCGCCGGCCCCTGACACCGCCTGGTAGGTCGAGACGACCACGTCCTCAACGGTGAAGCGGTCCACGAGGGGCTTGAGTCCCATCACGAGCCCGGTCGTCGAGCAATTGGCGTTCGTGACAATGACGCCCCGTCCGGCTTCCTTGACGGCGCGGGCGAGCGCCAAGTGCGGCGCGTTGACCTCCGGGATCAGCAGCGGCACGTCCTTGTCCATCCGGTGAGCCGACGCGTTCGAGAAGACGGGGATCCCCGCGTCGGACAGTTTGGACTCCAGCGGGTGCGCCACGTCTGCAGGCAGCGCCGAGAAGACAACATCCAGGCCGGCCGCCCGGACCCCTGCGGCGGTCGCCTCGGCGACAGGCATCTCACCCACGGGCGCTGGCAGCGGGTACTCGATGACCCACCGGTCGAGGTCCTTGTAGTTCCGGCCGGCCGAGGCCGACGACGCGAACAGCGCCTCGAGCGTGAAGCCGGGGTGCCCGTCGAGGGCTTGGACAAAGCGCTGGCCGACCATCCCGGTCGCGCCAATGATACCGGCCTTGATCGACACGACGCGCCAGGAAGCACGGCTCCACAAAAGGGTTGTGGTCAGGCTTGCCAGGTTGCGAGGTCAGTCGTCTGGCACGACCGACCAGTCGTCCGCCAGGTGCTCGAACGGCTGGGGTGACACGCCCGCCTGGCGGTTATGGGCCAGCGCGCGCCGCGCGATGTAGTCCACCACCGGGCCCGCGATGTCGCCACCCGTGGCCTCCTCGAGGCCCTCGAAGCCCGGCGATGTGTTGAGCTCCATGACAAGCGGCCCCCGCTGCGATTCCATGAGGTCGACTCCCGCGACCTCGAGGCCGGCTACCCTACACGCACGCAGCGCGAGTTCGCGCATTCGCGGGGTGAGACGGACGGGTTCGCCGCTCGCGTCCAGGTGGATATTCGACCGGAACTCCCCGCGCGCGGCCCGCCGGCGCATAGCACCCACGACCTTCCCGCCGACAACGATGGTCCGGATGTCTGTCCCCCGGGACTCGCGCAGGAACTCCTGGATCATCAGGCCCTCGAGGCTCCCCTGGAACGCGTCGAAGATTGACTCAGCCGACTGCTTCGATTCGGCGAGCATGACGCCGATGCCGTGGGTCCCGCGGGTCGGCTTGAGGATATACGGGGGGCGGCCAAGGAGGCGGAAGGCCTCGGCCAACCCGGCACGGGTCTTGAGCAGCACTGTCTGGGGGACGGCGACGTTGTTGGAGGCGAGCAACCGGTACGCGAGGAACTTGTCGCGCGCCCGCGCGATCGCCGCGGCCGAGTTGATCGCGAGGAACCCCGCGCCCTCCAAGTGGTCGATGAGCGCCAGCTCCTCGTCGGTGACGCCCGCCCCGCGACGCACCAGGATGGCGTCGAGCCCCTGGAGGTAGCCCTTGCGCTCGTGGAAGACCCGTGCCCCCCCCGGCCCGAGCACGAGGTTGCAGTTGAGCGGGTTGAGTTGGAACATCCTGTGGCCACGCCTGAGGGCCGCCTCCTGGAACCGGCGGAGCGAGTAATTGTCCACCGTGCGCTGGAGGCTGGCGATGCTTAGGGTGCGCCGCCCCCCGCGACGGCTCGCTAGGCTCTTTGCCAAACCAACCCTCCGAGCGCCACCGCAGGGAGCGGCCGCAGATAGGCCTTTCGAGCGGCCCTCCCCCACGGCGTGCGCGGGGTGTCCGGCCGGCGGAGCGGACATTCCCTGCCCACCTTTTAATTCGCGGGGGGCCTGGCGCGCAAGCGTGGAAGATGGACATGCGGCTGGTGGGGTCGCCCGCGCGGCCGCCATCCCGGCTTTGGCGCTCATTGCCGCCGCGGCGTTCCTGCTTGCGGGGGGGGCCGCCACCGGGGAACGTGACGCCCCCGTGCTGGGGGGCGACGGCGTCTGGCGCGCGGGGGAGGACTGGAGTATCGACCCCGCGGAGGACCTTGCCTACGCCGACGTCGCGATCGAGGCGGCCGGCAACCTCACACTTGAGCCGGGCGCGGTCCTGCTGCTAGAGAACGTGACGCTCACGTTTGTCGGAAACGGCAGCGGGTCCCGGCTCCTCGTGGGACTTGGCGCCAACCTCCTGTTGATGGGTTCCCACGTCGCCTCGAGCGCCCCCGGCTTCTTCCTGGAGACCCGCTCAGGCGCGCTCCTCTGCGTGAAGAGCACGGTCCACCTTGCCTCGGACGGGGGCGGGGAATCGGCACTTCGCGTACTTGACGGCGACCTCAGCGCAACCTCGTGCACGTTCCGGTCGGGCGGTGGCCTCGCGCTTCTGGCGGAGCGGTCGACGGTGAGCACCCTGGACTCCGCGTTCCTCTCCCTCGACGGCACGCCCGCCCCGATCCGGCTACGGAGCGGGGGGCCCCATACCCTAGACGCCACGGACTTCGGGACGTTGCTTACCGCCGGGTCGCCGAAGGTGACCCTCTACGCGTCCGTGACCTTCCGCCTGACCGACGGCGCGGGCGCCCCGGTAGCCGGCCGGGTGAACGGGTCCACTAAGGGGCTGAGCTTCTTCTACAACTTCTCGGACGCCGGCGGGGTCGTAGGCCCCGTGCGGCTCCGTTGGATGCTGCTCGACCCGGCGCCCGACATGCTACCGCCGCAAGACCGGCGCTCGGCGCCCGTGCGGGTCACAGGGCTCGCGCCCGGCGTCGGCGGGAACACGACGACCTTCGTGATCGACGGAGCGCACCTCGAGGTCCACCTACCGCTTGACCTCCCCTTCGACCTCGGCCTCCAACCCTTCACCATCAGCGGCGGTGAGCCAACAAGTTCCGGACAGCGCGCCTTCTATGTCGGGCTAGGCGGCAACAACACGGTCTCGGTCCGCGTACGGAACGGCGCGGGCCAGGCGAGCCCAGCGGTGACGGTCCGCGTGTTCCAGTATGAGGTCGACCCGGCCTCGTTCGCCGTCCACGCGGTGTCGCGCGAGCTTGCGCCGCTCACCGTTCGGTCCTTGGACGCGGGCGAGTCGGAGACCCTCACCTTCGAGCACGAGTTTGGCCCTTGGGGGACCCTCGTCCAAACGGAGGGTCCCTGCTATCGGTCGACCCGTTATTTCTCCCTCCTGGCGATCCAGCTCGAGGTCGGCCCGGATGAAGACTACGGGCCGTGGAACAACACCGTCACGTCCGGGGCCGTAGCGTTCGAGGTCGTGGGCGACCCGGAAGACGACTGCCTCGCGGGGTCGGGCTTGGGGGCCGTACTCGTCGGGGTGATGGCGGCCGTTGCCGTCGGAGGGGCCGTGGCCATCGGGTACTACTTCTCAGGAAACCGCGAAGCCCGCAGGGCTGCCCGCAAGGCCCGGAAAAAGCAGGACCCTCCCCCGCCCGGCACGCCCTGATTGGACAGACAGACCCCCGTTTCGCATGGAACCCCGCGGGGGCGTAGAGGCTGTCCCCATGCAGCATCGCGGGGAAATCCGCTCGGGCAGACCGAAGGTATATCAGGGGGGCACGCGAGAGGTGAAGAACGGTGTTCTTCCCGGCCAAAGCAGAACAGGCGCAAGTGTTTGCCGAGGAACTGCGTCGACGGCTGCCCGGCGAAATACAGGACGCGCGTGTCGTGCGGACGGGACGCGAAAACCCGTGGTTTCCGGGCACGGATGTGGAGGTGCACGTCGTGGCCGCGCGAGATCCCGAGGAACTGCGGCCCAGAGTAGCCGAACTCGTCACCGAGACCATGTGGCGCGACGACGTCTGGGTCGAGACGCGCGTCGTGGAATCGACGGTGGCAAACAACCTGCCGTCGCAGGAGAAAGTGCTCCTCAAGGCCTGATTCCCGTCAGGCCGATGGCGGACGCGCCCTGAAGGGTCAGCCCGGCGGCGGCGTGTCTGCCACCGACCGGTAGTAGGCGCTGCCCCCGCAGTTAGCACAGAGCAGCTCGTCTCCGGCGCGCGTCCCCTTGGAGGCCTCGAACTCCTCCTCGCACCGCGGGCACGCCGACTTCTTGCGCGCCGTCTTCCCGCCCGACCCCTTCCCGTGGCCCCGGGGGGCCTCTAGGAGCTCGACCGTCGAGACCCGGAAAAGGTCACTCTCCGCAAGGACCCGGTAGGCCTGCGTCTGGCGCTCGTGCCGCCCCTCGACCTCGGGCATCAGCCGGTCGGCGGCCTCGCGCGAGGTGTCGAGCGCAAACACCCGGATGGCGCGGTTGCCCCCTGCAAGCGCGAAAGTCGCGGCCATCTTCCCGGAGTCGCGCAGGGCGAGCGAACCGCGGCCGAGCGAACAGTGGGTCGCGGACTGGACGGCGTCGGTCGCGCAGCGCCGCGTCTCCACAGTGACCCGCAGGTCCGACCCCGGCGTGAACGGGTCGATCTCCAGCGCGCGCATCCCGACCACGGCCATCCGCACACCGAGTATGACGCCGGGGCACATGTGCCCGTGCAGGCGCTCAGCCTCGTCGTACAGAGCATCGAGCGCGGGGTCGGGTAGCGACGTAGGATTCTGCATTCTTATCACCGTTGCCAGTGGTGGGGTATTAGTGCCCACATAGCCGAGGCGGGCTGAGTGTAATTACTCTTCGGGGGGCAACCGGCGCGCTCCCCGCCGTAAGAACGCCCGCCGCGAAAACCTGGCCCTCATCGTGCCCAACCTTGGCCGCGCCCGCGGATCCCCCCGCCCGCGCATGCGCCTTGCGACCAGAGCAAGGACGGCGCCAACAACCGCAAACATCACGAGCACGCCGCTCCACTCCGCGACCATCGCGGCCAGGCCGGCTTCGCCAAAGTCAACCGACTGGACAATTGTCGTGCTGTTCAGGTCTGAGACATTGACCTGGAGCTCCCTAAACGCCAAATTCACCGTTGCGGCCTGCACGCCATATGCGTCGACCTCGAACTCCAGTGTCGTCATGTTCTCGGCCCCGACGGTAAAATTGGACGGGCCCGATACCATCGCCCCCTTCTCCGGGGCAAGCGAGATGGAGGCGTTGACGGCGGCTGTCCAGCCCTTATTCTCGATGTCCACCTGCACGTACTTGCGTCCGTCGCGTTCAACGACCCGAATGTCGCTCACATCCAGGTCCGCCCGGAAGTAGGCCACATTCTCAATCAGGAATCTGCAGGTCGCCACTTCCTCGCGCAGCCGCTCGGCGATCGTCGTCCGGTAGGTTCCGAGCCGGTTCTGCTGGTCGTCGACCTCGTACGTGAAGGAGGGCGCACCGATTACGCCGTACCCGAAGTCCTTGCTCGTGCCCGTTGCGATGTAGAGCTCGTTCGACGCCTGTCCGTAGGACACACCGGTAGCGGCGGCGGCCTCGGCGCCCATGTGCTCGTACATCGCATCGTCCGGTGATGCGTCGTTCGTGTAAGTCCAGGGGTAGATCAGGATGTTGATGCCGGTGTGGCCCGAGATGTAGAGGTCAACGCTCTGGTCGGCGTCGATCCGCCGCATGTTGTCCGCGTTCGCCTTGGCTTCGGGCTCCGACTCGGGCGAGGCACCGTGGTTTGACTCGTCGGTCCAGAAGAAGTCATAGTTGCGGTTGAGGTCGACGCCGTTGGAATTCGTGCGGGAGTCGGCCATGTTCCCGTCGGGGTTGATCATCGGCACGATGAAGAAGTCGTACTTCTGCAGAACCTCAGGCCCCGAGATCGACCCGTACAGTG
>CBEUCC010000021.1:0-28825 GCA_965541515.1 uncultured Thermoplasmata archaeon | reverse complement strand
CAAGGTCCGCGCGGCAGCCTGACTGGAGGGGGTGGCGTGGAGAAGCACACATACGATGTGGTGGTGGTGGGCGCCGGCCCGGGGGGCTCGTGGGCGGCGCGCGACGCGGCCAAGCTGGGCTTGAAGACACTCCTGCTCGAGAAGCGGCAGGAGATCGGCACGCCGGTTCGGTGCGGCGAGGGCATCGCCACCGCTTGGCTGGACCAAATCGGGGTGCAGCCCGACAAGGAATGGATCGCCAACGAGGTGGACGGGGCTCGGATCTTTGCGCCCAACGAGCAGTACCTCACGCTCGACGCGGCCCAAGCAGGCAACGAGACGGGCTTCGTGGTCGAGCGCGACCTCTTCGACAAGTTCCTCGCGCGCGAGGCCATCAAGGCGGGCGCGGACGCATGGGTCAAGACGAACGCGCTCGGCCTCATCATGGAGGACGGCGTGCCCGCGGGGGTGCACGCGCGCAAGCTCAACCAGGACCTGGAGATCCGCGCGCCGATCATTATCGCCGCGGACGGGTTCGAGTCGCGCGTCGGCCTGTGGGCCGGCATCAAGACGCAACTCAAGCCCAAGGACATCGAAGCGTGCCTGCAGTACCGGCTCGTCGGGGTGGACTGCGACCCGCGGTACAACGACTTCTACATCGGCTCGAACCACGCGCCGGGGGGCTACATGTGGGTGTTCCCGAAGGGCGAGGGGGAGGCCAACGTCGGCATCGGCGTGTCGCTCGCGCACTCGCCGGGGATCGCCACTGCCAAGGTCTGCCTGGACGCATGGATCAAGCGGCACCCCGGCTACGCGAAGGGCAAGTCGATCGAGGACGTGGCGGGCGCGGTCTCCGTGGGCCAGCCGCTGAAGCGAACGGTCGCCAACGGCGTCATGCTCGTCGGCGACGCGGCGCGCCTCGTGGACGCCCTGACGGGGGGAGGCGTCGCAAACGCGTGCATCTCGGGGATGTACGCCGGGCAGGTGGCAAAGGCGGCCCACGACGCGCACGACTTCTCGGAGAAGTTCCTGCAGCTCTATGAGAAGAAGTGGAGGGACGAGATCGAGGAGCAGCTGATGCGGAACTACATGGCCAAGGAGACGCTGACGAGGCTTTCGGACGACCAGCTGAACAAGATAGTGGACGCGCTCCAGGCGGTGCGCATCGACAAGGTGACGACGCTCGAGATCCTGAAGGCCGTGCAGGCGAAGTACCCGGAGATCGTGAAGGAGTTCGAGGCGATGCTGACAGCGTGACCGGAAAACGACCGCCCCCGGGGGCGAGCGCGCCTGGCCGCGGTGTGCGGCTCGTTGAGTTGGAGCTGGGCCAGTGCGACCCCCGCAAGTGCACGGGCCGCAAGATCATCCGTAGGGGCCTGGCGGAGGGAGTCGCCTCTCCCCGCGCGCTCCCCCGGGGCGCGGCGGTGCTCGACCCCCGGAGCGAGGTGGCGCTCTCCCCGGCCGACCGGAGCGCGGCGCTAGCGGCCGGGGTGGTGGCGATCGACTGCTCGTGGGCCCACATCGAGGAGGCCTACGAACACGCCGGCCTCGAGAAGGTCGGGACGGCGCGCGCGCTGCCGTTCATGCTTGCGGCAAACCCGCTCCACTACGGGCGGGCGATGGAGCTCACGACCATGGAGGCGTTTGCGGCGGCGCTGTGGATCCTTGGCGAGCCGGCCCAGGCGCGGCGCCTGCTGGGGTCGTACACGTGGGGCGAGCAGTTCCTCGTCCTCAACGCCGAGCCGCTGAAGGCGTACGCGGCGTGCGACACGAGCGCAGAAGTCGTGGCGCGCCAGGCGGAGTTCCTGGGGGCGCCCGACCAAGAGTGACCGCGCCGCGCTAGGTGGGCGCCTCGCCAAACAGCAACCGGTCAGCGAGCGAAGCTGCCACAAGCGCGCCGCCCACTCCTGCCAGCACCGCGAATACCCAGGCGAACCGCGCGTGGGTATCGTCGACGTGGGGCGCCATGACGTCCGCGCGGATGGCAAGCACGCCGCCCCCTTGGTCATAGACGTGGCCATAGACGGCGGCCGAGTCGCCGCGCCAATAGTCCCCGTCATGGGGTCCGCGCTTGAGGATCGCGAGCGAGTCCGTGTCGACAAAGACTGTGCCGCTCGGGTCCTGGAGCGTAAAGGGCACGATGACCGCGTCTTGGGCCGACAGTCCGAGGCCCACCTGCTCCTCCGACCAGACCACCGCGAAGAGGCAACTGCACTCGATTACCCCGTAGACCTTGACAGCGTCCCCCGGGCTCGCATCGCCGATCAAGGTCGCGGGCGTCCCGGCAAACGGCATCTCCGGGAGCAGGAGTCCGAACACCAGCAACCCGCCGGCCGCAAGGACGCTCCCCAGCACAGCAACGACAAACTGCCGGCGCCGCCGGCTCCCGGTGTACGGCGAGAACAGCCGCGCGAGGAAACGCCCGACCGCGGCCGCCACGCGCCCCATCCGGCGGCCCCCTCAGAAGCCGAGGCGCGCGCCGGCCGTTTCGGCGGCCTCGACCGCGGTGCCAGACCGCACGAGCGCGGCCCCCGCCTCCAGGTCGGGGGTAAGCGGCCGGTCGCGGCGCAGCGGCCGGACGCGCGCGCGCACCGCCCTCAGCGCGCCGGCCGAACCGTTGCCCGGGCGGCCGCCGTGGAGGTCGAGCCCCTCGGCCGCAAGGACGAGCGCGATCCCCGTGACCTGCGTGGCAATGTCCACGACTGCCCGGGCTTTGCGCGCGGCAATCGTGCCCATGGAGTTGTGGTCCTCCTGCCCCGCGGAGGTGGGGATCGAGTCCACCGAGGCCGGGTGCGCGAGCGCCTTGTTCTCCGAGACGAGCGCCGCCGCCGTGTACTGTGCAATCATCCACCCCGAGTGCAGGCCGGGCTCGCGGGCAAGCGACCGGGGCAGCCCTCCCTCCTCGCCGGACACGAGGCGCGCGACCGTGCGCTCCATGATGGAGGCGACCTCCGCGGTCGCGATCGCGAGGAAGTCCATCGCGAGGGCGACCGGCTGCCCGTGGAAGTTGCCGCCCGAGAGCACGTCGCCCTCGCTCGGGAAGACGAGGGGGTTGTCGGTCGCGGCGTTCACCTCGACCTCGAGCACGCCCCGTACGTACCCCATCGCGTCCAGGGAGGCGCCAAGCACCTGGGGCAGCGCGCGGGTCGAGTAGGGGTCCTGCACCTTGTCGCAGTCCTGGTGGCCCTTCACTTGCTCGCTGGCGCGCGTCATCCGCCTGACCGCAGCGGCCACCGCGGACGCGCCCAGGTGCGGTCGCGTCGCATGGATGCGCGCGTCGAAGGGAACGAGGCTCGAGTCCGTGCACTCGAGCGCCATGGCACCCGCCACGCACGCGGCCCGCAGCACCCGCTCGCCGTCGAGCAACGCGAGCACGCCCTCCGCGGTCATGGCCTGCGTCCCGTTGACCAGCGAGATGCCCTCCTTCTCCCGCAGCCGGTAAGGCGTCATGCCCGCCGCCTTCAGTGCGCGACTGCCCGTCATCAGGCGGCCCCCGACCGTCGCCTCGCCTTCGCCGATGAGCGAGAGGGCCGCGTGCGCGAGGGGAGCGAGGTCTCCGGACGACCCGACCGACCCCTGGGAGGGGACAACCGGAGTCACGCCGTTGTTGAGCATCCGCAGGATCTGCCGCACAAGCGCGGGCGTGACGCCCGAGAACCCCCGGGCGAACGAGTTCGCGCGCAGCAGCAGCATGGCACGCGCGACGTCCGGCGGGAAGGGCTCGCCCACGCCCGCGGCGTGTGACCGGACGAGGTTCACTTGCAACTCGCGGAGCTTGGTGCCCGCGATTCGGACCCCCTTCAGGTCGCCAAAGCCGGTGTTGAGCCCGTAGATGGTCTCACCGGACTGCAGTCGTTTCTCGACGGCCCGCCGCGCGCGCTTGATTCGCGTGAGGGCCGTCGGCGGCAGGGATACGCGTGCGCCGTCGCGCGCGACAGCTTCGACGTCCCGCAGCGTGAGCCGTGTGCCTGATACGGGGATGACCGGCATGTGCACTCGCTCCCGCCCCAAGGCGGTGCTGCCCGATCCAGGCGGGTGGCCTAAAAGGTTCTTGCGGGGTGCCCCGCGCGGCGTGCCGCTCTTCCCAAGATCCTTGGAGCGTCCCCATACGTTTATGCCGGCCACCCTGGGTCGTCCGGTTGGATCATCGTGATGGCATCCACCCACCGTTCGAAACGGGCGCGACGGCGTTGGTCGCTTGTGATCCTGGGCGCCTCGTGCGCCCTTTTGGCGGCGACCGCGGCCGGCCAGCAGGACACCGCGCAGGTCGAATTCGTCCTTCCGGACGTGGGGTCGGACGTCAACGAGGGCTTTACCGTCAACCGGTCGGCGCTCCACCCGGAGGTGGACATCGTCGAGGTCTCATCGACCGTGGAGGGCGACAATGTGGTCTTCTCCATGCGTTTGCGCGCCGACGTCGTGGCGGACAACGACTCGTACGAGTACTCGTGGGGAATCTGCCTCGATACGGTGGACTGGAGTACACCCCTCTCCTGCCCGGACGTCCGGGTCGTGTTTACCAACGGAAACGCGACACTCGAGGAATCGGGCGCCCCGGTCGACATCACCGTCGTGGCGTCGACGGGCCGGGCGCTCAAGGTAAGCGCGCCGCTCGCGCTCCTTGCGAATTTCACGAGTCACTGGCAACTCTCGGGCAACACGCTGCTCACCGACAGCGGGTTCTGGACGGACACCGCGACGCTCGCGGTGGGAAACGGCGAACTCCTCCCGGGGGACGTGACCGCCGACGCCTCCCCCTACGGCGCGCCCACAGTTGCGATCTCGTCCGTCGAGGTCCTTGGCGAGGGCAACCATTACCGCCTGGTGGTGGAGGGGACGACCGCGGGGCCGGTCGACCACCTACTCGTGGGGCTCGGCGACCGGACGGAGGCCAGCGGGATTACGATCTGGTCGTGGTCCGGCTGGTGGATGGAGCAAGGCGCGGCCGAGATGGATTCCAGTGCCACCTTGGAGAAGGTCTCCGACAGCTGGGCGTCGTGGAGGTTCACCTACCACTATGACCCGCTGGCCTACACCTCGGGCATCGTCGAGTCCGCAACGGTCGAGGTGCGGGCGCTCGCGGCCGACGGCTCGTGGGGGCACGCCGACAGGGTCTGCGCGTGCGGCACCCCAACGGGGCCGATCCCACCGGCCGACGGGGGGGACAACGGAGGCGGGTCCCAAGGAAGCGCCTTCATCCCCGGGTTCGGGGCCGCAATGGTCGCCGTGGCGGTGGTAACGCTCGTGGCCCTGCAAACGCGCTGGCGCGACTGAGCCTCACGCGCGCTGGAACGTCATGCGGCCCCAGCGCCCCTCGATGAGGCCAAACAGCAGGAACGTGAAGAGGGCCATCGCCCCGGTGACGATCCCGATCCACTGGAGCGCGAGGCCGGGGAAGAGGTCGTAGCCGAGCGACAGGAACGCGATGGCAAGCAGCGGTGGGATGGTCAGCAGGCCGAAGCGCGCGATCATCGGGCCGCTGAGCAGGTACGTGTTCGTGCGCAGGCCCGTGAGGTAGGCCGTCGCGACGACCGTGTAGGCCGACGTGGCAAACGCCACCGGCAGCGCCAGCCAGATCTTCCAAGGCTCCCCGTTCACGTAAGCCATCCCGACGACGAAACTGGCCGTGATCCCGATCGTGATGATGAAGAACACGATCAGCTTGGCCTTCACGACGCGGGGGACCGTTACCGGCAGGGTGTCGTAGTACTCCGTGATGTCGATGTGGTTGAGCCACGAGTAGATCATGACGCCGAAGAAGCCCACGTTGCCCGCGTAGAACACGGTATCGAACCTCAGTGAGACACCGAGCGCATTGTTGAGGAACCAGATCGAGAAGGAGAGGAATACGAGGGGCACCGCGAAGGAGAAGACCATCTTCGACAGCGCGTGCGAGCGTCGCAGGTCGATCCACTCCTTGGCCACGAAGGGCGCGTAGCGGCCGAGCCGCTGGAAGCGCTTCGAGGAGGACTTGAACGCGTCGTCGAAGCGCGTCTCTGTGGACTCGAAGGTCTCGCGGATGAGGTAGGTGGCGCCCCAGGACAGGGAGAGGACGAGCGCGATGGTGACTAGGAGCGCGATCGGGTCCTTCGTGAGTTGGAACTGGACGGAGGGCATGATGTAGCCGATCGGGATCCACTGCGTGCTCCCGGCCACGACGAGCACCCCGATGAACGCTAGCGCCAGCGCGTTGAAGAGCGCGCGTGAGCGCAGGTACATCGCGGAGAACGCGTAGGCGAGCGCGAGGCCGAAGGAGAAGGTGAGCACCATGGCCAGGAAGAGCAGCGCGACGGACGTGTAGCTGTAGGGGGCAAACGGCTTGGCCAGTGCCAGTCCGAGCGCGACGGGCGCGATCGTGAACGCGTAGTAGTAGAGCGCGTCCTTGACGTAGAACGCGGCGATAGTCGTCTTGAACTGGATTGGGAGGGTGGTCGGTGCGGCGATGAGGAAGTTGACGTTGCCAAAGCGCCGGTCCACGAGCTCCTTGCCCAGAAATGCGAACGCGCCGGTCGAGAGCCCGTAGAGGAGCAGCGCGAAGTGGAGGGTGAGCAGGAGCTGGGGCAGCGGCGAGGCGGCGATGAGCCGGTCGTGGAAGAAGCCCGCGAGGAACGACGCGACGAGTAGGACGATCGGGAACTGGTAGAACGCCATCTTCGAGGTGAAGTTGCTCTGGTAGCGGGCCTCCTCGCGCATCATGAGGCTGGCGAGGTACCCGAAATCTCTCAGTTTCCCCGCGCCCGGCCCCCCTTTGTCTCGATGAGGTCGAGGAAGACGTCGGCAAGGTTGGACCCGTTGCCGCTAAACGAGCCGATCGGCCCCTCCGCCAGAATGCGGCCCTCGTCAAGGATGAGGACGTCGGTGCAGACCTTCTCGGCGATCTCTAGGATGTGCGAGCACATGAACACGGAGCCGCCCGCTTTCACGTAGTCGGCGAGCCAGTCGCGGACGCGACGCTGGTAAATGGGGTCGAGGTTGATGAACGGCTCGTCGACGAAGAGCAGCGGCGGGCGGTGGATGAACGCGGTGACGAGCATGATCTTCTGGCGCATCCCCTTGCTCATGTCCTTGCAGACGGTGTCCTTCTTCGTCGTGAGGTCGAAGTACTCGAGCCACTGGTCAATGCGCGCGGTGGGGTCCTCGATCCCGCGCAAGCGGCAGACGAACTCGAGGTACTCGACGCCCGTGAGGAACGACGGCGGCGACTCGGATTCGGGGACGATCCCGATGCCGTGCTTGAGGAGCAGGGTCTGGCGGCCCGGCGTGTAGCCGAGCACCCGGGCGGTACCCGACGTGGGCTCTAGCTGGCCCGTGAGGACCTTGAGCAGCGTGGACTTCCCCGCGCCGTTGGGCCCGAAGCACCCAAAGAACGCGCCGCGCCGGACGCTGAACGAGATGTTGTCGAGCGCGACCTCTTGCGTAAAGCTTTTCGTGAGGCCCTCGACGGAGATGATGGGGTCGGGCAGGGAATCGACGCCCTTGGGAGCTGCGGCCCCGCCCTGTGTCGAGGCCATGGGCCGTCGAGTCTCGGTAGGGGTGATATACGTTCCCTACCCGGGCAACATGCATGAGAAACGCGCGCGCGCCGGCTAGCTCTTCTGGCCGTGCGCGGTGGGCGCGGCGCCCGGGATCTCCTCGAGGACCTCCGCGAGCCTCGAGAGGATCTCCTCGTCGGTCATGGCCCGGGCGCGCCGGTAGGTGAGCCACGTGCTGCCTGCGACCATGGCCCCGAGCGCGACCAGGACGAGCGGCAGGAGGCTGAGCGCGGCGTCGAGCGTGGAGCCTAGCGCGTCGGCCGTGCCGGGCGTGGAGAAGAGGCCGATCGGCGCACCGCCAAGGGCGATGAACGAGCCGGCGCCAAGCACGACGGCAAACACAGAGAACCCGAGCGCCAGCATGATGCGCGTCTTGTTGGGCTCGAAGATGCGCTCCCCCTTGGTGGTGAGGCGGTAGTAGATCCACTTCCGCTCGGGGGTGTCACGCAGGACCAGCCCGGCCTCCTGCAGGAGGCCGAGGTGCTTCACGACGCCGGGCTTGGAGATGGCTAGCCGCTGGGCAAGCTCGGTGAGGGTCATCTGGTGCTCGGAGAGCGCCCGCAGGATGGCGATCCGAGTTTCCGATGCAAGGGCGCGGAAGCTGGCCTGGTCAAGAGTCACCTTAGGCTCGAACACTTTCCGCCCTCCAAACTTGATGTACCATGGGAGTTCTAACCCTCTTAAGTTCTCGGACGTAGTTAACCGGCTTACTGGGGCCCTTCTGGCCCGCCGGAATCCCCTTATCGGCTCCCCCCATTGAGATGGTATGGAGGGCATCTTCCCTTTCCTTAGCGCGCTCGGACTCGTCCTTGCCATGGAGCTCGGCGACAAGTCACAGCTTGCCACCATCTCGCTTGCCTCGCGCCACCCGTGGCGGCCGGTCTTCTTGGGTGCGGCCGCGGGGCTAGTGGCAGCGACCGCCATCGGGGCGGCCATTGGCGCGGTCATCGCGACGGGTTTCGAGGGCGCCCTGGTGCCGGTGAGGCTCGTGGGCGGCGTGGTCTTCGTGGGGTTGGGGGTCCGGGAGCTCTATGTGCGCGGCGCGGGCAAGGACCCCGAGCCACCGGCCAAGGAGCGCCGGAGCGCGGCGGCCACGGCGTTTTCGGTAAACCTCCTTGCCGAGATGGGGGACAAAACGCAGATCGCCGTCATCGTCCTTGCCGGCGGACTGGCGGCGCCCATATCCGTCTTTGCGGGCGCGGCCGTCGCCCTCACCCTCATGGCCGGGATGTCCGTGTTCGTAGGGGTCCAGGTGGCGCGGCGGCTCAAGGAGGAGACGGTGCGCAAGGTGTCGGCCGGGCTCTTCGTGGTGGCCGGGGTGCTCCTGATCGCCGAGGCCCTTCTCGGCGGGTGACCCTGCGTCCGGGGGGGGCTACAACGCGCAGACCCCGCGCGTGTCCGGCGTCACGCGGAACGCCTGCCCGCCGACGGCCTCGACAGCGGCCGCGCACGCGTCCAGGTCCTCGGTTAGCGCGATCATGCAGCCGCCGACCCCGGCGCCCGTGAGTTTGGCGCCGAGCGCGTGGGGACGCGCGGCGTCGATAAGCCGCTCGAGCGCCGGCGATGAGACGCCGAGCGCCGCCAGGTGCTCCTGGTTCTCGTCCATGAGGGCGCCGACGGCGCGGCGCTGGCCCCCCGCAAGCGCTGCGCGGGCCCGCTCCACGATCCCGCCGATCGCGCGGATGTGGCCCCGCGCTTCTTCAGAGGACTCCATCCGCTGGCGCACGCCCTCCACGAGTTCCCCCGTGTTGCCCTTCTTGCCAGTGAACCCGACGACGAAGTCCATCGGCGGGAAGGCGAGGTCGTGGATGCACCACCGCTTCCCGTCGCGCTCGATCGTCCACAAGTGCCCGTCCGACGGCTGCGGCGCGATGTAGAGGGCGCGCCCGTGGGAAGACACGGAAGTGTCGGTTGGCGACGCGCGCCCTTGGACCGCGTACTCGACGTCGAAGCTCGCGCGCGCGACCTCCTCGGGGTCCAGCTTTCCGCGCATCAGCCGCAGCGCCCCGACGGTGGCAACCGTCAGCGCGGCGCTCGACCCGAGGCCGGAGGAGGAGGGGAGGGTAGAGCGCGTGGCCAGCTCGAGCGGCCCGCGGTTGCCCCACTCCCGCGCAATGGCCTCCAAGAAGTACGCGTGGTGGCGCCGGTCGAGCGGGCGACCGTTGACCCGGGTCGGCTCGGCGCGCGCGATACGTGCGCGCACCTCGAAGTGGAGCGAGAGCGCAAGTGCGACCGCGCCCTCCCCATGGACCACGGCGTGCTCCCCGAAGAGGATCGCCTTGCCGGGCGCTCGCACGGCGGCAGTTGTTACCACTGCGCGCGGGACGCGCCGCTCCGGACATGAAGTTTCCCGCCGCGCGCGCGGGCAATATCGCGCACAAACTACCCGTCCCAGCATTCAGGAACGGTTATATATGCGCGTCACGGTCAAACGGCTCTCTGGCCTCCCTGGCGGGGCCGGTGGTTGGGAGGTCTGGCTCATCGCGGAGTACGAGTACGCTCGGCGGCGCTACGCGCGGTCCAAATTGCTTAATTTCGTCTCCATAATTATGGCGGTCGCGGTGGGCGCGCTCGCGCTCGTTTACGGCGTGTTGCGGTACTTCGACTGGCAGTGGCTCGACGAGCACTTCGGGGCCGGAGGGTCCACGCGGTGGACGCAGGACGTCATCTCCTACTACCTCATGACCAGCATCCTCCTCTTCGTGGTGGGCGGGCTTGGCATTGCCACGTTCGCGCTCGGTTTCCTGAAGGTGCGCAAGGCCCTTGACGACGACAACCAGGACGCGATCAAGCGGTGGACGTTCCTGACAGGGATCCTCGCGGTCCTCCCGGGCCTCGCGGTGGGCGGGCTCCTCGAGCTTTTCATCTGGCGGGCACACGCGAGCGAGAAGTTCACGATTTTCGGGCTCCTTGGCAAGGCGCCTGAGCCGCCGCCCGAGCCGCCGTCGGCGATGGCGGTGGCCGCCGCCCAATCGGACGAGGACGAGGCGCGGCGCAAGGAGGAGTACATGGCGCTATTCTCTGACCAGAAACCCGCCGCGCCGCCGTCGGGCGGGGCCCCGGGGGCCGGCTACGCGGCGGACTCGGGTTTCGGCTACGGCCAGCAGCAGGCGGTCGCTCCTCCACTCGAAACCAGCGGCCAGCTGGCGGCGGGGGCCGTAGCGCCAGCGGTGGGCGAGGCGGCGCCGGCAGCGGCAGCAGGGCCGGCAGCAGCGGCAGGGCCGGCAGCGGCGGCCGCGACGGCCGAGGCCCCCTCCACGCAGATGCACGAACAGCCAGGCGGCGCACCGATCTGCACGTGCGGCCGGCCGATGGAGTGGATCGCGGAATACAGCCGCTACTACTGCCACTCGGACGACCGGTACGACGGCGAGTCGTAGTGTAGTTGGAGGTGCGCCCTTGGAGGGCTCGGCCCCCGAGGTGGACGCAAAGCTTGGGAGGCAACTGTGGGCACCGCCCCCCGAGTACCACGACCGCTTGGCCGGGCGGCGGTCCGGGGCGCGCTTGGCGACCGTAGGGCTCTTCGCCGGCGCTGCGGCACTCGCCCTGGCCGCCGCGTTCACCGCGGTACCGGGTTCGTACGAAACGGCGACGGGGCTCTCGGCGTTTGGTGGTCTCCTCGCGCTCGGCGGGACGTGGTCCCTCGTCAAGGCCGGTCGGTCGCACGCGCTCGCCCTTGGCGTCTTCGAACGCGGGGTGATCCTGCCCGCGTCCTTCGAGAGCGGCCCCGGGCTTGGCACGGTGAAGGGGCCGGTGGCCATCCTGCGCAGCGAGATCGACCGCGTGGAGGAATTGCACCACGGCGAGGAACGCGCGATCGTCGTGTGGTCGAAGGCCGGCCGGCCGGGCCTGCTCTCCGCGCGCATGGAGGAGTTCGGGATCTCGGGCCCGGAGGCGCACGAGATCCTGGCGGGGTTCGCGCGAGCGCTCGGCGACGGGGGCATCGAGGTGCGCCAAACGAGCGCGCCGCCGGACGGCGAAGGCGCGTGACCGGGCAGCATCGCCTAGATAAACCCGGGCCGCTCTGGGCCGGCCGAGGCCTCCCCGATGCCCGTCCGCATCGACGTTGTCGACAACGGCGGCCAGTGGACGCACCGCGAGTGGCGTGTGCTACGCGACCTCGGCGCGGAGACGAAGATCATCGCGAACACGACGGAGCCGGACGCCGTCGAGGCCGATGCGCTCATGCTCTCGGGCGGTGCACCGGCCATCGGCACGGAGGCGGCCAAGCTGGGCAACTGCGGCCGCTACCTCGACGAGCTCGACGTGCCCATCTACGGGATCTGCGTAGGAGCGCAATACCTGGCGGTCCACTACGGCGGCAAGGCGCACGCCGCAAGCCGCGGCGGCGAGTACGGGAAGGCCCACCTCGTGGTCGACGAGCCCGGGCTGCTCTTCGAGGGGCTCCCCCGGGAGTTCGTGGTCTGGCAGTCGCACAACGACGAGATCCACGACCTGCCGGCGGAGTTCACCTCGCTCGCGCACTCCGAGCACTGCACCCACCAGGCCATCGCGCACAAGAAGCGGCCGCTGTTTGGGACGCAGTTCCACCCGGAGGTGGAGCACACGGAGCACGGCTACGACATCCTGCGGAATTTCATGGGCGTCGTGGAGAAGTGGAAGAAGCGTTAGGCGGCTCCCTCAGCCCGACCGGCGCGCCCGGTGGATCGCGACAATCCCGCGCGACGCCTCATGGATCTCGACGTTCGCGAACCCAGCCGCCTCAAGCTCGGCCGCGCTCCCCTGCGCCGTCGGCCACCGCTCGAGCGAGTCGGCGAGGTACTGGTAGGGCGTGCGGTCCCCGTAGACGGCCCCGGCCACGACCGGCATGACGCGGAAGTAGTAGCCGTAGTAGAGGTCGCGGAAGACCCCGGGCTCGGGGGTCCCCAGCTCGAGCTGCACGAGCATCCCCCCGGGCTTGAGGACACGCAAGATCTCCCGGTACGCCGCGGCGCGGTCACCGACGTTGCGCATCACGAACGCGGAGACCACAAGTTCGAACTGGCCGTCGGGGAAGGGCAGCCGCTCGCCGTCGGCAAGCGCAAGCGCCACGCGGCCGTCGTACTTGCCGGACGCCGCCCTCCGCCGCGCTCGCCCCACCATGCCAGGCGCAATGTCCACGCCCACGACCCGACCGGCCTTGCGCCGCTCGACCAGGCGCGCGGTCATCTCCCCTGTGCCGCACCCGAAGTCGAGCGCTCGGTCGACCACGGGGCAGAGGTCCACCAAGCGCTTGCGCCACATGAGGTCGATGTTCGCGGTGATGATCCGGTTGAAGAGGTCGTACCCTTCCGCCAGTTCGTCAAACATCTCGACGACCGCGGGGTCGCGCGTGCTCGTGCCCAGCGACCGCGCCGGGCCCCCGCGCGTTGCTACGGTCATGCCCCCCGGGCGAAGAATGCGCGGACCTCGCGGCCAAGCTCGTCGGGCCCCTCGACCGGCTCGGGGACGAATTCGGGCGGGAGCGCGCGGGCGTACCGCGGCTGCTCGAGGCGGCCGTCCATCAGGACGACCACCCCGCGGTCCTCCTCGCGCCGGATCAGGCGCCCGGCTGCCTGGAGCACGCGTGTGACCGCCGGGTTGAGGTACGCGTAGACCTCGCCCGCACCGGCCCCGAACTTGCGGTCGAAGTAGCCGACGAGCGCGTCCACCTCCCGCGAAGGCGGCGCGAGCGGCAGCCCCACCACCACCACCGCTTTCAGGATCCCGTCGTAGAAGTCGACGCCCTCGGAGAACGACCCGCCCATGACGGCAAGCAGCACCGCCCCGCCCCGCTTCTCGTGGCGCTTCAGGCGCGCGACGAGCCGGTCTTTCTCGCCTTTCGTCATGTCCCGGGTCTCGAAGATGAGTTCCTTGCCCATCCGCTTGGGGAGACGGTCGGCGATGTCGTCGCGCATCTTGTATGACGTGAAGAAGACCGCGAGGTTGCCAGGCGTCGCGCGTGCGGTCTGCTCGATCGCGCCCGCGATGCGGGAGTACATCGCCTCGCCGCGGTCCTTGTAGCGGGTCGAGACACCGCGCAGCAGCAGCACGCGCCGGCGCTCGGCCACAAAGGGGGACGGGTAGGACTCGAGGATGCGGCTCCCCGTGGGGACGCCGAGCAGGTCGGCCGTGAGGTCCATCGGGTAGAGCGTGCCGGACATGAGCACCGCCGCGTGGACGGACTCGAAGAGCGGGCCCGCGACGGTCGACGGGTCGAGAAGCGTGACCCGGACGCTCGGCGTGTCTTTGCGCTCCACCACGCGCAGCGTCTCCTTCTCCGGCTGCTGCCACGCGCCAAGGAATTCGACGACATCGAGGGTGGCCGAGCGGCCTTCGACCGTCCCCACGACTTCGCGCGCAGCCTCCGCGAGGTCGTCGAGGTACTGGTCGAGTGTCCGCGGCACGAGCGCGGTCGTGAGCGCGCGGGCCAGCGGCTCGGAAAGGTCTGCGGCCGCGATCTCCCGCTCGCCCCCCTCAGGCGTCCCTTCGATCAGCGCCTCGAAGACCTTCACGAGTTCCTTGAGGCCATGGGCCAGTTCCGGGTCCTCGTGCACCATCTCGGCCACGGCCTGGGTGAGCAGCGCATGAAAGACGCGCCCGCCCCCCGCGTCGCGGATGCGGCCGGGCAGGTTGTGCGCTTCGTCGACCACGACGACGAGGTCGCCGGGGTCGAGCCCCTGGCGGTCGAGACCCCGGTTGCGTTTGTCGAAAAGGACGTTGTAGTCGCAGACGACGACTTCGGCTTCCTTCGCGGCCTCCTGCGCTACCTTGTAGGGGCAACAACCCAGCCGCGCGGACGAGCGCACGCTGGCCTCCACGTCGAGGATCTCGCGGCCAAGGACGCCGACGGCGCGCTCGGTGGGTTTCAGGAAGTAGCGGCACTTGCGGTTCTCCGTGAGGTGCTGGCACCACTCGTAGAAGGACGACGGGTGCTCCGGCCGCTCCGGCCGCGGGCACATGGACTGCTTCGAGACGAGGTCGACGACGCGGGGGTGCTGCTCGGTGGCGGCCTCGACCTCCCGCAGGGTCTCTATCGCGATGCGGTGCTGCGTCTGGCGGCTCGTGAGGAAGAACACCTTCTTGCCCCGCGCGCGGGCGGCCTCAAGGGTCTCGGCCAGCACCGCCGCGGTCTTCCCGATCCCCGTGGGGGCGTGCGCGAGCAGGACCTTCCGGCCCTCCACCGCTGCGCGCACATCTTGCATGAGGGCGCGCTGACCGTCGCGCAGCCGCACGTAGGGGAAGAGCGGGAACTCGGCGGCGTCGTGCGCGGGATTGGGGCCGACGCGCGCGCCGGCGCCGTCGATGGGGGTAAGCGGCTGGCCGGCGAGGACGTCGCGGGCGAGGTCGCCCCCAAGGACGGTCCCGCCGCTTGCCGGGACCGGCCATAGGACGTGCGCGTCCCCCTCCTTCAGCGCGGGCCGGGAGGGGGGCAAGACCTTGCGCAGCGCGGCGAGCACGTCGGGTCCGGGCAACGCGTCGCCCGCAACGACAAGGACGGTGAGCCCCGGGCGGTCGGCGGGAAGCGCGCGCAGGACCTGTGACGGCGCGAGCGACCCAATGAAGGCGAACCGCACGCGCGGCGAGCCGGGCCGCTCCCACTCCACCCAGGAGACCGCGCCGTCCTCGGTCCGGACCTCCGACGCAAAGCCGACCGCCCGTCCAAGCTCCCGCAGGGCCCGGGCGAAGTGGAACCTCTCCGGCCGGTTGCGCTCTTTGAGCGTTTGTGCGAGCGCCCCAGCGGCAAGGTCTAGCGCGGTAAGCTCCTGGGCAGGCACGGCAACCGCGGTCACGACGGCCCCAGCCGGGTTCTCGATTAAAGGGTTGCCCAGGGGGGGTGAGTGAAGGTTGCCTCCACTCACGTACGGGCAGGGAGCCTTTATCGCCCCGTCCCCGTTGACACACGTGAGGGTTGTGTCGTGCGTGGCCGGACGGCTGGAGTGCGAGCACCGCAGCGGCCGGTTCCCACCGCGGTGGCGTGCGTTGTCCTCGCCTTCTTGGTGCTCCCGCTCCTAGCGGCGCCTGCGGCCGCGGTCGGCCCGACCGTCGACCTCACGGTGCAACCGCCAAGGTCGATCGGCACGCCCTCGCAGGGGTCCCCGGGGGCCGTGGACCTGTCGGCCGACGCCACGGTGTTCGGCGCCTCAAGTTCCGCCGGGACGCTGGTCTTCACCGTGACGAACAACCTCGGGTGGGAGGCCCAACCCGCTTCCCAATCGGTCGCAGTCCCCTCCGGCGGCGGCCAGTTCTCGTTCGAATTCCAGATCATGGTCCCGGAGGACGAAGACGCCGGCGCCACGACGGGAGTCGAGGTCCGGGCGGAGTACCGTGTGGGGCCGGCCACGCTTGCCACCGCCGTGGCGGGCGCGAGCGTGGAGGCTGGCAATTACTATGGCGGTTCGGTGAGCCGCATCTCCGCCCCTGGCCCCATGTCGCCGGGGACGACCTATCTGATCGAGTACGACGTCCTCAACGAGGGCAACGCCGGCTCTGTGATGACGTTCACTTGGACAGACCCAGGGCTCATCTCCCGACTGAAAGCGGACTTCGAGACGCCGACGACGTTGCCCGTGGCGGGTCATGAGAACCGCACTGCGGAGTTCCGGATTACGCCCCAGGGGACGACCCCCGACGGGACGTATCAGGTGCCGGTGCAGATGGTCATCACCGACCGCACGGGAGTAGCCTTCGGCCATGTCAACTTCACCATCGAGATGGAGTTCGATAACCTCCCGATCTACCCGGGCATCCTGCCGCGGTTTGACCTCACGGGAGTCAACACGATCCTCGGCTGGGTCGGCGTGATCTTCGTCCTGTGGCTCTTGATGAATGCGGCGATCGCATTCGTGAAGCGCCACGACTTTGACAAGGACGACGGCTCCATCTTTATCCAAGCGTACTCGGAGCGGCTCTCCAACACACTGGTCTACCGGGGGGCCGCGCGCGCGCTCGGGCGCGCTCGCGGTTCGAAGAAGCGCAAGCGGGCGCGACGGCTGGAGGAAGCCTGACCGCGGGACCATCCAAGCCGAGGCTAGGCCGCGAGGGGGGAAAGATGGGGGCTGGCGCCCCCGACTAGAAAAGACCTAGGCGATGCCATCGGGCGGGTAGTGGTCCCGCGCGTTGTCATTGGCCTGGTCGGGTAGGTCATCCGGTGCGCCCGCATCGTCAGGCGGGAGGTCATCCGGCTGCCCCGCAAAGTCCGGCGGGTGCACCGCACCAGCCTGGTTATGCTCGAACCCAGCGTCGGGGAGTTTCGCGTAGTCGAGGCCAAGCCCCGGGTTATCGTCGCCCCAGATGGACTGTCCTGAGTAGGCCGCGCTCGCAAGCCCTGCGGAGGCAACCAGCGCAAGGCCCACGATCAGCGCCATACGGCTCTTTCGCATCATGGTTTCACCACGGCTCAAAGGGCCTTGTGGTCTATTTCAACGCAATGTCGTTTTTTCCACTCCCTGAAACCCAAATGGGCTATCCGCACTTCCGCTACTCACCCCACAACAACCGTCCTCCCAGGACCGTTGCCGACACCCTTGTCCTCGCGAGCGCTGCCCTGCCGGAATAGGGACTGCCTGACAAGACGACCACATCCGCGAGTTTCCCGACCTCAAGTGTCCCCCGTGTCGCCTCCTCCCGCAGCGCCCACGCCGCGTCGCGCGTGTAGGCGGCAAACGCCTCCCGCGCGGTCAGCCGCTGCGCAGGGGTGGGAGCGGCCACGGCGCTTGCGATCCCGTAGAGTGGGCCAAACGGCATGTTGTCCGAGCCAAACGCCACCGGCACCCCGCCGTCCCGCAGCCACCGAAGCGGGTTGTCCCGGCCGTGCCAGCGGTCACCAATCCGCTGGTCGTACATCTCCCCCTTGCGCGACCACTGGCCGACGAAGTTAGGTTGCATGGAGGCGACAAGCCCGAGGCGCTTCATCCGCCGGATCCCGCCTTTCGTTACGAGTTCGCAGTGCTCGATCCGGTGGCGCTCGGCCCGGAACTTGGCCAGCGTCGTTCGTTTCGCCGCCCGCTCGAAGGCCAGAAGGACCTCCTCCACGCCGCGGTCGCCGATGGAGTGAACGCAGACCTGGAGCCCGAGCGCGCGGGCGCGCGTGATGATGGCGGCCATCTGCGTCTCGGTCTTGTTCATCTGTCCGCGGTTCTTGGGGTCGTCCCGGTAGGGCTTGTGCATCGCTGCGGTCCGCGAGCCGATCGAACCGTCACCGAACATCTTCACACCCTGCACCTTCAGCCACTCGTCGCCGAGCCCCGCGCGCATCCCCGCCTTCTCCATGGCCTCCAGGTGTCGCGTCCACATCGCCGCAACCACGCGCACGCGTAGCTTCCCCGCCCGGCGCCGCTGGGTGTAGGCCGCCATGTCCTTCGGGTCGACGAAGTCGCATACGGTTGTCACGCCGAGCTTGTGGGCCGCGCGCTCCATCTTGGGCAGCGCCTTCCGGTAGAGCTCCGGGGGGTCGACAATCCGGTCGAGCGTCTCCTCATAGGCCTGCTCCTTGAGGACCCCGGTGGGCCGGCCGGCGGGGTCGAGGTCCACCCCGGGGAAGTCATCCGGCAGGCCGAGCGCCTCCCAGCCCGCCGAGTTGACGACACACGAGTGACCGTCGATGCGGCTCGCTTTCACGGGGCGGTCGGGTACGGCGGCGTCGAGGTCGGCCGAAGACGGGAAGCGTTTGTCCGTCCACGTCGACTCGTCCCACCCGCGGCCAAGGACCCACTCCCCTTTCGGGGTCCTGCGCCGCCCGCGCTTGAGCCGCGCGAGCAGGTCGTCTAGCGACTTGGTCCCGTGGAGGTCAACCCGCGAGATCCCTAGTGCGCGCTTGGCAAAGTGCGTGTGGCAGTCGATGAAGCCAGGGCACGCGAAGCGGCCGCTGAGGTCCACGACTTCGGTCCTTGGACCGCGCAGCCGCATGACTTGGGCGTCCCGCCCAATCGCCAGAATTCGCCCGCGGCGCGCGGCAAGCGACTGGACGACGCGGTCGCGCGGGTCGAACGTGTGGATCCGGCCGGAGCGGAGGATGAAGTCCGCCGTGCGGGCGCTCACGCGCTTTCCACGCGCCGTCGGTACAAAGACCATTTCCCGGCGCGGGGCGACCGCCCACGCGATTCATATCATGAAAGGCCGTTGCAAGGCCAGTGGCGGCAGCGACCTCCAAGGAACAGGTCCGAAAACGGCCCAAGCAGACGAAGATCGCGGGCGCCGGCGAGCGCCCCCCGCGCAAAGCGCCCCACCCCAAGAACACGCTGAACGAGTTGCCCGGCGAGGAGTGGCTCTACTTCACCAAGAGCGTCCTCCAGACGTCGTACCCTTCCGAACTGCGCCACGACCTACGCAAGGCCCACGGCGCCAACAAGCCGCCCCGGCTCATGCGCCAGCTCATCGAGTTCTTCACGAAGCGCGACGGTCTCGTGCTCGACCCGTTCGCGGGGGTAGGCGGCACGCTGCTCGGCGCGGCCACGTGCGAGTTGCCCCGCGCGGCTGTTGGGATCGAACTCAACCCCGTGTGGGTCGAGGTCTACCGGCGGATCGCGCGCGAGCTGGAGGAGGACGGCCTCGAGGGGATCGAGCGGCAGGAGATGGTTCTGGGCGACTGCCTGACCAAGATGCGGGAGATGGCTGCCGACCGTTTCGACTTCATCGCGACCGACCCACCGTACAACATCCAGCTCAAGGTGACCATGAGCCAGGCACGCGAGGGGAAGTACGCGGAGTGGACGAACCGGCGCACGGACTACAACATGCGCTCGGACGACGAGCAGGACCTCGCGAACCTCCCGTCGTACGATGCGTACCTGGACGCCATGGAGGAGGTCTTCCGCGAGTGCGCCCGCGTCCTCAAGCCGAAGGGACACATGGCGCTCATCGTCCGCAACGCCTACCAGGAGGGGCGCTACATGTTCACGCACGCGGACCTCGCGCGGCGCGCGGACAGCGCCGGGCTCACGCCCAAGGGCGAGATCGTGTGGTGGCAGACAGGGACGCGGCTGCGGCCCTACGGCTACCCCCACTCGTTCGTCCCTAACATCGCACACCAGTACATCGTCGTGATGCGGCGAGAGCCGGCCGGGCGAAAAAAGCGGACGCCATGACGGCCCCAGGGAGGGGGCCTGGGCGTTCGCCCGGCCCCCCGTCGCCCTTATCCCGCAGGCGCCGGATGGCCGCACGTGGCCAAGCGTCCCACGACCCTCATGGAATTCGAGCCCGACGGGGGCACCCGCCCCCAGGTTGCGCCGGCCGGCGGGTTTGTCCGCGGCGGCGCTGGCGACGTGGCCCACCCGGGGCTCGCGCCAGAGGCCGTCTCATGGCGCGACTACCAAGTCTCGATCGCGACGGCTTGCCTGGAAGCCAACACGCTCGTCGTCCTGCCGACCGGACTTGGCAAGACGGTCATCGCCGCGCTCGTCGTGGCCGAGCGATTGCTCGTGCCGCCGGGCCGCATCCTTTTCCTGGCACCCACGCGCCCGCTCGTGCTCCAGCACGAGGACCGACTGCGGGCTTTCCTCAAGGGGCCACCGCCGGTCGTCTCCGTCACGGGGCAGCGCCGCTCGAAGGAGCGCCGCGCGACGGAGCAAGCCGCGCGCGTGGTGGTCGCCACGCCCCAAGTCGTGGTCAACGACCTGGCGAAGGGGCATTTTGACCTCGCGTCGTTCTCGCTCGTGGTCTTTGACGAGGCCCACCGCGCGGTGGGCGACTACCAGTACGTGGATGTGGGCAAGGCGCTGCAGGCGCTACCCGCCGAGCGCCGGCCCCTCGTACTGGCGCTCACGGCGTCCCCGGGCCACGAAGAGGACCGCATTCTCGACGTGCGGCGCAAGCTCCTCATCGAGAGGGTCGAGAGCCGGACGGCCCAAGACATTGACGTGGTCCACCACACCCACCGGCTCGCGGTCGAATGGCGGCGTGTCCCGTTCCCGCAGCTCCTCGCGGAGCCCCGTGACCGCCTGCAGAAGCTCCAGGACGAGCGCGTGGCCAAGCTGCGCCGGCTCGGATTCTTGCGCCACAAGAAGAACCCTCAGGTGACCAAGCGAGACATCCTCGAGGTGGCCGGCCAGCTCGGCGTGCGGATGAAGAAGAACCGCGCGCCCTACCTCTTCGCCGGGTTTCTCCACCAGGGGGTGGCTTTGCACACCGCGATCTGCCTGGAGCTGCTCGAGTGCGAAGGCGTAGAGGCGCTGCGCGGGTACGTTGCGCGGGTCCAGGCCGACGAACCAAAGCGGAAGGACAAGGCGTTCCTCAACGACCGCCACACAAAGGCTGTGCTGCGTTTCCTGAAGGGGCAACCGACCGAGGCGCACCCGAAGTTCGACGAGCTCCCGCGGGTGCTCGACGAGACGTTTCGCCACAAGTCCGGGGCCAAGGCCATGGTGTTTGCGCAGTACCGCGACACCGTGGCCACCATCGTCGCCCATCTGGGGGAGCGTGGGGTCACCGCGCGTCGCTTTGTCGGGCAGGCGGCCCGCGGGGCGGAGAAGGGCATGAGCCAGGACGAGCAGCGCGCGACGATCGCCGCGTTCGAGCGCGGGGAGTTCCAGGTGCTCGTGGCCTCGAGCGTCGGGGAGGAAGGGATCGACATACCCGCCGTGGACCTCGTGGTGTTCTTCGAGGCCTTGCCCTCCGAGATCCGCTCGATCCAGCGTCGGGGTCGGGCGGGGCGCACCGCCGCGGGCCGCGTGGTGGTGCTCATCGCGGCGGGCACCCGCGATGAGAAGATGGCCTACGCCGGGCTCGCGCGGGAGAAGAAGATGCGGCGGCTCGTCCAGCGCATGCGCAAGCCCAAGGCCTCCATGCGCAGCGCGCTCGACGCCTGGGAGGATGAAGTGGAGTAGGACGAGGCGGGTGCCGGGCCTCCACCGACCTTCTCGAAACGCGCATCCGTGGCGCAAACCTTCTTGACCAAGAGGCCAAGGTAGGGGGGCCGTCCATGGCCGCCCGCGGCCGAGGGCGACGCACCTCCAGGGGGGTCTTGCTACGGTGGATAGGCAGGTCGACGCTCGCGCCGCACCCGGGCTGGCCCACGATCCGAAGACCACCTTTTCGGACGAGGCCGTCGCCCGGATGGCGGCTGTCCTTGAGACGATGGACGCAGCGGTCGTCGGCGTGAGCCCCGAGGGCGTGATCCGCAGTTGGAACCGGGGAGCCGAGAGGACCTTCGGCTACGAGCCCCACGAGGTCATCGGCCACCGGCTCGACATGCTCGTGCCCCCCGAGTACGCGGAGGAGCTCACCCAACTGCACGAGATGATGGTTACCGGAGAGGCCGTCTCCGACTACGAGACGCTGCGCCTGCGCAAGGACGGGACGCCGCTCTACGTCTCGATCATGCAGTCCCCCTACCGCGGCGCCGACGACCGGATCGCCGGGTACTCCGTGATCGCCCAGGGGATGACCGAGCGCATCCGGGCGGAGGAGGCCATCGTCCAGGGATCGAAGCGCTACAAGCAGCTGCTCGAGGACCTTCCGATCGCGACGTTCCGCGTCTCCACGGAGGGACTCGTCCTCGACGCGAATCCGGCGTGCACCGCCCTCCTGAAGGTGGAGGACCGGGCCCAGATGGTCAACCGCCATGCGACGGACTTCTTCAGTGAGCCGCACGAGTGGGCCCAGGTGATCGCGACGCTGAAGGAGAAGGGCCTGGTCACGGGTGTCCAGATCAATATGCGCCGGACCGACGGGCAGACAATCACTTCGCTGGCCACGGCCCGCACGATCCAGGACGACGAGGGCCGGGTGCGCGGCTTCCTCGGGATATTCGAGGACATTTCCGACCGTGTGGCACGGGAGGTCGCGACCAAACAGCTCTCGGCGCTGCAGGAGCTAGTCATCCGGATCCTGGGCCACGACCTGAAGGCGCCCATCGCGGTGGTGCAGGGGCACCTCGAGCTCGCGCAGGGGGAGCTTGCGAAGGGCCCCTTGGACGAGGCCAAGGCAAAGACGCTCCAGAAGCGCCTCCGGCGAGCCGGCCAGGCGGCTGCGTCGATGCTCGTGACGCTGGCAAACGCCCGCGCGATCTCTCGGCTCACCATGGGGACCGAACACCCGTCGCCTGCCGAGGCCGTGGACTTGGCCCGCATCGTCAAGGAGACGGTGGCGATCCTGCGCCCGCTTGCGGAGGCGCGCCAGCAGCAGCTGAATGTGGAGGTCCCGGACGAGCTGCGCGTGGAGCTGCCCCCCGGTTTCGAGTCGGTTGTTGGCAACCTTCTGACCAATGCGATCAAGTTCACGCCCAAGGCCGGGCGCATCGACCTGTCGCTGCGCCTCGACGGCGGCCAGGCCGTACTCGAGGTGATGGACACGGGGCCGGGGATCAGCATGGATTTGCGCCCTGAGATTTTCCGCAAGTTCGACCGCCTGCCCGTCGAGTTCTCGGTGGGTGGCCACAGCCTCGGGCTTTCGATCGCCTACTCGATCGTCGAGCTGGCCGGTGGCACGATCTCGGTGCACGACCGGCCGGATGGCGGGCACGGCGCGTTGTTCCGCGTCGAGGTCCCGGCCGGCGCCCAGGCCGCGTGACGGCCCCCAGCGGGCGGACGCCTTGAATTTCCAGGCACGGCCGAGGGGCGACAGACCCCAAACGCGGTCCGACCGCGGCCCCGACCGTTGCCGTTTGAGCCAAGCCGACCTGTTCCTGCCGGTGGCGGGCGCGGTTTCCCGATGCGCGCTGGCCACAGCATCAAAAGGGTTAATATCGGACGCACCGACTTCTCGCAAGCGCGCCCCCCATGGAACAAATGGACATCAAGGGCTGGTACCAGCGCGGCGAACGCGCTTGGCAGCAGTCCAACTGGGACGAGGCCGTCGACGCCTACGACAATGTGATCCGGATCCGTCCAAAGGACGACCGCGCGTGGTTCAACAAGGGGCTCGCGCTGCGCCAGCTCGGCGAGCTCGACGAGGCGATCATCTGCTACAACAAGGCCATCGAGATCAAGTCGGACAACGACAGGGCGTGGGTCAACACCGGGTTCGCTCTCTACCAACTCGGCCGCTACGACAACGCACTGCAATGCTTTGACAAGGCGATCGAGCACAACCCGAACAACGACAAGGCGTACTTCAACAAGGGGCTCGCGCTCAGGCACGTGGGCGACCTCGAAGGCGCGATCGCGGCATACAACAAGGCGATCGAGCTGAACATCGCCAACGAGCGCGCGTGGTCGAACGTCGGGTTTGTCCTCTACAAGCTCGAGAAGTACGAGGAGGCGCTCCAGTGCTTCGAGAAGGCGTCGGAGCTCAACGAGAGCAACGGTGCAGTGTGGTTCAACCAGGGCGTGATTCTAGACCGGCTCGACCGGCCGGGGGACGCACTCCCGGCGTTCAAGCGGGCGCTGCAGTTGGGGCCAAGTGCCGACTACGCGGCCAAGTGCAAGGAAGTCCTCCAGTACCTCTCGCCCGAGGAGGGCGTGGCCGAGGAGATCGTCGCAGCCGAGGCGGCGGCGCCAAAGCCCGAAGCGCCCGCCGCGCCGACCACGCCTCCGTCGGCCCCGGCCGAGGCCGTCGGAGAGGTAGAGGAGGTGCCGGTCCAGGATTTCACGGAAGGGGCGGTCGAGTTCGAGGAGGCCGCGCCCGCAGCCCCGGCGAGCGAGGAAGCCGTGGAGTTCGCGGAGGCGGCAGCCGCCCCGCCGCCCGAGGAGCCTGCCGCGTTCGAGGCGGTGGAGGAAGTCCCGCAATTGGCGGAGGCCGCCCCCCAGGAGGACCTCGCGGCGGAGTTTGAGGAGGCCATGGGGGAAGAGCCCGGCGGGCCCCCGGCATTTGAGGCCGTCGAGGAGGCCCCGGCATTTGAGGCAGTCGAGGAGGCCCCCGCGTTCGAGGAAGTCCAGGAAGCCCCCGCGTTCGAGGAAGTCCAGGAAGCCCCCGCGTTCGAGGAAGTCCAGGATTTCGAGGAGGTCGCGCCCCCGCCACCGCCCCAGCCGCCCGGTCCGCCCAAGAAGAAGCCGCTGCCCGAGGACTGAGGGGGCCCTCGAATCGTCCTTTCCGAGCAGGCCCCTGCCACAGCCGTTTTATACGTCGCGAATCGAACATCCCTGGCCAGCGGGCCACGAGGGTAGACCCCGTGCCAGACCGAGCGGAAGCTAGGCGACTTGCCCCGTCCATAGCGGTCGCTCTCCTCTTCCTCGCCCTGCCCGTGCTCGCGGGGGCCGGTGCGGCCGCAATCGCCGGGGGCGGGTCGGCCGGCACAATCGTCTTGGAGTACCCATCCGCCGAGGGGACACTCGTAAATGTGCCGTCGGTCACGATCGAGGGCTCGCTCTCCGAGCCGACCGCGTCCCTCTTCCTCGACGGCGTCCCCGTGCCGGTGACTGCGACCGGGCAGTTCGCCCAGCCCGTCATGCTGCAGGAGGGCCTGAACGCCTTCCTGCTGGTCGCGCGGACAACGGCGGGCGGCCACAGCGAGCTCCTCTTCACCGTCTCGCGCGACACGACGCCGCCCTCGCTCGAGGTGCTCGCCCCCGCGCCGTTCACGGCGCTCCCGGACGACCGCGCGCTGGTCTTCGGGATCGTGGAGCGAGGCGCGTCGGTGACCGTCGAGGGTGTCCCGGCCGAGGTGAATCCGTTCGACGGGACGTTCATCGCGCGGGACGTGCTGCTCGCCCCCACAGGCATCGGCTGCCTTCAGCCGACCGACATCAGGGTAGAGGCGGTCGACCGGGCCGGCAACCTCGCAACGGTCATCCGGCCGGTGCACGCCGACCAGTGCGTCGAGCACCCGGAGATCGCGGTGCCCCTGCCGACCCTGAGGGTCGCCGCCGGACAGCCGGCGGTGTATGTTGACCTCCCCGCGTACTTTGTCGACGACGGTGGGACCTCCGATCTCGTCTTCACCACGCAGCCGATGGGCGCCGCAGTGGGGGCGGTGACGGCGGCCTACTCTACGCGCACGCTGACGCTCGGGTGGCCCGACCCCGAATTCCGGGGCGAGGCGCTCTTCTCGGTGGTCGCGCGCGACCGCACGGGCCTCTCGTCGCCCCGGGAGGTGCTGCACGTCCTTGTGGAGGACGGACCCGCGCCAACAACCCCAACGCTCGTCGTCCCCGACGCCGGGACGGTCGGAGCCCTGCCCGCCGGGGGCGCGGTCACGTTCACCGTCGAGGCGCGCACCGGGGCGGGCGGCCCTGCGGCGCTCGAGCTCCTGTCGGTCCCGCCCGGCCTTGCCGTGACGGCGCGCCTTGCCGCCGGTCCGGCGCCGGGGACGTACACGGTCACGGTCTCGGCCGCCCCCACCCAGGCGACCGGGTCGCGCTGCTCCTTCGTGGTACTGGCGCACGGCCCCGACGGCGAGGTTGCCACGGCCCCCGTGCACGTGTCGGTCTACGACGCGTCCCAAGACGTGGGCCTGGCCATTGAGTCGCCGGCTCCCCCGGAGGTCGAGCGCAGCGTCAGGGGACCGGACGGTTCGTTCGGCGCGTGGGTCGAGGTCTCGGCGGCGCGGTCAATCGTGCGCCTCTACACCGAGGAGCCCGTCCCCGGGAGGGCGTCGGCCGAGGCGGAGGCCCTGAACGGCGAGCGGACATACTTCCGGTTCTTCGCGACCTTGCCGCCCCAGCCCGGCGTGGCGCACGTGCGCTTGTGGGTGCAGGACCCCGGGCTGCCCGCGGTGCCGGTCGACCTCCCGATCACGGTGCTCCCCACCTTCGGCCCCCCCCAGATTGAGCGGCTGTTCTTTACCGCCGGCGGCCCCGAGCCCACCGACGCGCGGCCCATTTCGCTTGACTGGCAGGGCGCCGTCCCCGACCCGGACCGGACGACCTACACGTGGAGCGCTGACGGGCGGGTCGTTTCGAACCAGCGGCAACTCGTCGGCTTGCGGTTGGATGTCGGCGTGCACACGCTGACGCTCCAGGTTGACGCCCCCCAGGGGAGCACCGCCGCATCGATGACGATCACGGTCCGCAGCGCCCCTGTGCCCCCGCCACCTGGCGCCGGCCCGTTCGCCGTGTGGCCCTGGGTGCTCCTCGCCTCGTTCGCGGTATTCGGCCTGGTCATGGCCGGGACGGAGATCGGTGCCTACTTCCTCGTCGTGTGGCTCGTTGGCGCGCTCATCGACCGCCAGAGCCGCGAGAAGCTGCTCGCCCACTTCGTCCGCGGCCGGGTCTACCAGATTATCCAATACGAGCCAGGGGTCCACCTCTCGGAACTCCAGCGGAAGGTCGGAGTCGCGCGCGGCGTGTGCGCCTACCACCTGCACGCGCTCGAGAAGGCGGGCCTGATCAAGACGAGCCGGGACGGGATGTACCTGCGCTTCACGGCGACGAAGGTGCCCGTGGACACGGAGACCTATGCGCTGACCCAGGACGAGCGCGAGTTCCTGCACGCGGTCGAGAAGAGCCCGGGGATCACGGAGCGCGAGCTCGTCGCCTCGCTCGGGCGCAGCGCGCCGGCGGTCTCGCGAACCGTCAAGAAACTGTCGCAGTCGGGCTACCTCGAGGGGCGAAGGGAAGGGACCGAGGTCGCCTGGTACCCGCGGACGCTCCAGCCCTCGCGCACGCCTTCGGGCGAGCCGTGATCGGTCGCCCCGGCCTCACTAGCCCCTCTGGTAGCCGAGGAGCAGGTGGTTCATCCGCATCCAGTTCGCGATGTCGTCCGACACGGCTACGAACATGTCATCAACCTTGACCATCCCGACGAGCCCGCGGCCAAGCCCGGTGTTCCCCTTGATCAGCTGGAGGATCGTCCAACCCTGGGACGGGTGGATCTCGAAGTTGATTACGTAGTGTTGGGCAAGCCAACCGAACGCGATACTCCGGCCCTTGCTCCCTTTCTTGGCCTTCCCTTTCATGCTGCTCTTCCACGAGACCCGAAACCCGTAGGTGGAAAACGCCTCCGCCACAATTCTCTGAGCTTCCGCCGGGTGTACCTTGATACGGATATGGACATACCCCATGCAGATCTCCGGCCGCCAGATAGCCCGCCGTCCTCGATGAACCTTTTGGGGGAAAGGTGCCAACGCGCCCAACGTCCAGCGCCCCCCAAATGGTTAGATTGGTCTATGCCGTTGGGACGGCCGGGCACCCCCCTTGGCGCTCTGGAAGAAATCCTTCACCGTGCACGCGCCGTCCAGTTTCGTATACGACTGGATGACGACCCCCGACCCCTCGGACACGGCGTTCACGCCGGGGCTTGACGGGCGCGAAATCAAAGACAAGTGGAAACTCCAGTGGGAGACGCGCGACCAGGGTACGATCGGCGGGCGCCGCTATACCTCGAAGGCGGTCCTGCGCTTGTACCCGTCAAAGCGGTGGCGGCTCGAGGAGGAGGTCGGCGCGTTCTACCACCGCACCGAGTTTTCGCTCACGGACACCCCCGAGGGGTGCGAAATGTCGATGGAGATGGAGGTCATCGTGCGCGGTGCACTGAAGCTGCGCGAGAAGTCATTCACGAAGAAGATCCACGTGGATTTTGAGGCGCGGATGCGCGCGTGGGTCGCGAAGATGGAGGAGGAAGTGCACGCGGGCGTGGCCTCGGCGCAGGGCGCCGCGCAGGACACGTTCGACAAGGAGCAAGCGCCGCGCGACGTCCCGAAGCAATACGGGTCTTGAGGGAGGAAACACGAGTGACAGGAGAACAGGCGCCAGACGAGAAAACGCCGGGCAAGAAGCGAGTTGGCCCCAACGAGACCGTGGTCGTCGGGCGGGCAAAGGTCAGGAACACGACCGCCACGTCCATCGAAGTGCAAGTGGACGATGACGGCGTGGTGACGGTGACGGACTGTTGCCTCGAGGAGCAGGGGAAGTAGCCCCGGGCAGATTCGAACTGCCGTCGCGGGCTCCAAAGGCCCGCATGCTTGGCCTCTACACCACGGGGCTACAGGGCGCGCGAGCAAGGGGCGCCCTCATAAAGTTGCCTCAAGACGGTTCGTTTTCAGCGCTTGGGCGAGCCCCGCAGCAGGTGGGCGGCCTCGTCGAACACCTCGGGCCGCGAGTCGCGCAGCGTCGGGCGGAAGGGCCGCGCGAGGTCCGTGTCGCCCAGGTCGATCTCCGCGTCGATGACGCCCTCCTTGACGAGCGGCAACTCCTCCACCGTCTCGCCCCGCGGCCCCACGAGCGCCGACCCGCCCGCGAAGACGAGCCCGAGGTCCGTCCCGGTCCGATTCACGTACGCGAAGAACACGGCGTTCTCGACGGCCCGCGCGGGGATGAGCCGCTGGAAGAGCGAGCGCGCGGTCACGGGGGACGACGAGATGTTGGCCACGATGTCGGCGCCCTTGAGGCACGCGACCTTCGCGAGTTCCGGAAAGAAGAGGTCGTAGCAGATCTGCATCCCGAGGGTCCCGAAAGGGGTCTCGAAGACGGGGGTGCCGTGGCCCTTGTGGAAGAACATCTTCTCCTCGTAGGGCCCGAAGT
>CBEUCC010000020.1:0-28828 GCA_965541515.1 uncultured Thermoplasmata archaeon | reverse complement strand
GGTAGGCGACGATCAGCCCCTGGACCGCGTGGCCGAAGTCGGCGCGCTCCTGCGCCGGCCACGCGCGGTAGATGTGCGAGCCGTTCTCCGTAATCCCGCAGATGCGCACGAGGTTCTTTGTCTCGAGCGACCGGATTGCATCGGCCGCGATGACCTCCTCGTCCTCGTCGAACGCGTCCTCCATCCCCGCCAGTTCTTCCTTGAGCTGCTCTGGCGTCCGGCCCTTTCGGAGAAGTTCGAGCGTCCGGCTCTCACCTTCCGTGAGCTTCCCCAGGACCCGGTACACCGTCGTGTAGCGCTTTGCCAACCGCGATGGAATCCACATCCGGTCCTGCACCCCGATGGACTCGATCTTCCCCTCACGCAGGAGGTCGTCCGCCCACGTGGCGATGGCGTCGGGCGCCGACCCCGTGAACTCGTAGAGCGAGGGGCGAGCATACTTGAACGCGTGGACCGCGCCGAGTTTCTCGAGCGCCTCCAGCATCTCGCCTTTGGAGGAGAACCGCAGCAGCTCCTTCTTCGAGGCAAAGTGGCGGTCGACCCGCTCCTTCTCGAACTTGGGGGCCTCGAGGTCCCCTCCCTCCACGACCTTGGTGAAGATCGAGTTCTGCAGCTCCTTCAAGAGTGCCGAGCGGTCCTCGAGCGTGAGCAAGTCCGTCATCCCCATGAGGATGACGTTGAGCGCAAACGGCGTCGGGATCTCGCTCCACGCCCGGTAGTGGAACTCGATCTTCCCCGCGTCCATCCGGTCTGCGATGTCCTGCGCGTTGTCCAGGTCGAGGAACTCGTGGAGGATCTCGTTGTACGTCTCCTTCACGATGGGGAATTCCGGCTCGGCCGCCAGCGCCTCCAGGATCTTGCGCGCGTGCTGGTGCTGGCGCGCGATCGAGATCTCCTTGCCCCGGTAGTTCTTCAAGATCATGAACGCGCGCGTCGCGCAGTGCCGAAAGCGCTGCTTGAACACCTCCGAGTTGGGGAGCGCCTCCCGAAGGACCTCCCCGAAGTCCCGCGAAGAGATCCACGACTCGACCTGCTTGAGGTCGATAGCCTCCGGGAGCGCAAGGAGGAAGTTGTTGTCCGTCACCGACGTCTGGACGCGCAGCCCCAACTGCTTCTGGATCTTGTGCCCGAGGTACCGCGAGAACGCCTCATTCACCGAGCGCCCGAAGATCGAGTGCACGATGACGTTGTGCATCCCGCGGCCGTCGACGTACCCCTCCACTAGGATGGCCCGGTCGTGCGGGATAACCCCGCCGATCTTCCGCTGCTCTTTGAAGAAGCGGATGACCGTCTCGGCAGCGTCCACGTCGTAGTGCATGGACTCTATCAGCTCGTCGCGGATCTGCGTGGTCGTGAGCCCGTCAAGCGCCTCCGACATCCACCGCCGGAACTCGCCGATTTGGAGCGACAGGTCGAACGAACGCGACATCATCTCGCCGGACCAGGAGGGTACGGTGGGTTTGCGCCCATGCGCGTCGCGCACGAAGACCTTCGTCCCCTTTGTCTGGAGGAACTCGTACGACTTGCCGCCGAGTACGAAGATCTCCTTGGCCCCCAGCCGCTCGACGAACGACTCCGAGAGCGTCCCGAGCGGCACGCCCCGCTCAGAGAAGACGCGGTAGTTTGACTCCTCGGGGATTGTCCCGATGTTCATGAAGTAGATCATGCGGGAGCCGCGCTTGGCCCCGAACTTGTTTTGGCCCTCGTCGACCCAGATCTTTGCGTACACGCTCTTGTCCTGGAGCGAGTGGCGCCCGGCCAGGTAGTCGATGACCGCGTCGTAGTCCTTGCGCGGCAACGCGTGGAACGGGAAGGAGCGGCGAACGACGTCGTACGCCTCGTCAATGTCCCACTGGTGGTCGATCGCCATCCCGACGAGGGCCTGCGCCAGCACGTCGAGGTTGTTCTGCGCAATCCGGACGCGGTCGATCTTGTTGGCGTACGCGCTCTTGACGAGAACCCCGCACTCCACGAGTTCTTCCGGCTCCAGCGGGATGAGCCGCCCCTTGGAGATGCTCGAGACCGCGTGGCCCGCTCGCCCGATGCGCTGGAGGAGCTTGGCAGTGGACTTGGGTGATGAGATCTGGCACACCAGGTCGATGAAGCCGATGTCGATCCCGAGTTCGAGCGACGTGGAAGAGACCGACGCCTGGAGCTCACCGCGCTTGAGCCGCTCCTCGATCTCGAGCCGGATGTCCTTGGCCATCGAGCCGTGGTGTGCAGCGACCTTCTTCACGCCGAGTTCCTTGAGTTTGATGACCATGTGCTCGGTGCCCGAGCGAGTGTTCGTAAAGACGAGCGTCGTCTTGTGGGCCTCGATCAGCCGCTTGAGCACCTGGTACATTTGTGTCTGCGCGACCTCGAACGGCGTCGAAGCGAGGTCTTCGACCGGGCTCACGACCGCGATGTCCAGGCCTTTCGTGCTCTCGACGTCGACAATCTGGACGTCGCGCATCTTGCCGTCCTGGAAGCCCACGAGGAATTTCGCCACCTCCTCGATCGGGGCTTGCGTGGCGGAGAGCCCCACGCGTACGAGGGGCTGTTTGACGTGGTGCTGGAGGCGCTCCACCGCTAGCGCGAGCAGCGTGCCGCGTTTGGAGTTGCACAAGTCGTGGATTTCGTCGACGATCAGGTATTCGACGTCCGCGAACCGCTGAATGAATTTCGAGGTGGACAGGACGAGCGACAGCGACTCCGGGGTGGTGATGAAGATGTGCGGCGGCTTGCGGACCATCTTCTGGCGCTCGGCCGTCGAGGTGTCGCCGGAACGAACGGCCACGCGGATCTGCGGGCGCTCCAGCCCCCCCGCGGACGCGACCTCGCCGATCTCGCGCAGCGGCTCCTTCAGGTTGCGGTTGATGTCGTTGGCAAGGGCCTTGAGGGGCGAGACGTAGACGCAGTAGATCTTGTCCTCAAGCTTGCCCTCGCGGTGGAGCTTGTAGAGCCGGTCGATGATGGATAGGAACGCCGAGATGGTCTTGCCAGAACCCGTCGGGGAGGAGATCAGGACATTCTCATTCTGCTGAATGAGCGGGATGGCATACGACTGGGGCTCCGTCAGGTCGGAGAACTTCGACTCGAACCACTTCTGGACTATGGGGTCCATGTTCCCGAGGACCTTGGACATCGTGTGCCGCTTCTTCTGGTAGGTGATCATCGGACCTGTACCCCGCCCTAGCCTCCTGCCCCGCGTATCCCCCAATGGTCAATTCAGGGGACATGCATGGACAGGGACGGTACCATTCTTCGAGGGCCGAGCAAATCGGCGGTAGTTAAAGCCTTCCTCCGGCTAGCACGTGTTGGGAAGAACCGGGCCCCAAGGTTGGGGTCGTCCCCGCCTGCCGGCGCCGCCGCCTTGCATGACCTCGGGGAGTGCTAGCAGCCCGAGGGACGCCTGCGCACGGGATTCCACCGGCAGGCGATGGCTAGGCCAGCATACTTCGACAATGATCCCCGCCCGGCCGCTCTGGGGCGCGGCCAACCGCTGCCCAGGCGGTGGCAAACTTTCATTGAGGCAAGCCCCTTCCGCACCCCCGTGCATATTGTCATCGCGGGGGGCGGCGAGGTCGGCTTCTTCCTCGCCACGGCGTTCTACCAGTCCGGCCACGACGTCGCCATCATCGAGGCCGGGGGGTTGGCCGCCGACCGCGCGGAGACGCTCGACGCCAAGGTGGTGCGCGGGTCAGCCGCCTCGCTGGCATCCCTCAGCGAAGCGGGGATCGAGAAGGCGGGTCTGTTCCTCGGCGTGACCAGTTCCGACGAGACGAACATGATCGCGTGCGCGCTTGCCAAGCAAGCCAAGTGCCGTACGATCGCGCGCATCAATGGCCGCGACTTCATGACCGAGCCCATGTCCGCGACTCGGTACAAGTCGCTCGGGATAGATGTGGCCGTGTGCCCCGACCTAGTGGCCGCCCACCGCATCGCCGACTTCCTCGGGAGCCCCACCATGCTGGACACCAACGCGTTTGCAGGGGGCCGGATCCAAGTCTTCGAGGCCAAGCCAGGAGCCGAGGCGCCCATCCTCGGAAAGCCGGTGCAGGCCGTGCAGTGGCCGAACTATGTGAACCTGTGCGCCATCCTGCGTGAACCGGAGGTCGTAATCCCGCACGGGTTGGACGTCATCCGGCAGAACGACTCGGTCGTCCTCACCATTCTCCAGGACGCCGACATGCCGGCGCTTGGCGCGCTGCTCGACCTCCCGGGCCGGCTCCTGCGTGCCGCTCCCATCGAGAAGGTCATCGTCGCGGGGGCCACACGCATCGGTACCCACATCTGCCACCTGCTCGAGGGGAAGGCCGACGTTACGCTCGTGGACCCGGACGAGCAGCTGTGCCGGCAGGCCGGCGAGGAGCTCTCGTCCACCCTCGTCGTGCACGGCGCCTACACCGACAAGGACCTGCTCGAGGACGAGGGAATCGACCAGACGGACGCGTTCGTCGGCGCCACCGAGCGTGACGGCGCCAACATCCTCTCATGTCTGCTGGCCAAGCGACTCGGCGCAAAGCGCGTCCTGTCACTGCTGGACGAGGCCGACCTTCGCCCCTACGTGGGCGAGATCGGGATCGAACACACGACGTCCCCTCGGTACGCGGCCGTCGCGGCCATCCTCCAGAATGCCCGCGTCGACCCGTCCTTCGACACGCTTCACGTCCTCAGCAACGGTGAGGCCCGTGTCCTGGAGGTCCGTGTCTCACCCGACGCCAAACTCGAAGGCACGCCGCTCAAACGAGCGAAGTTGCCGGCCGACACGATCGTGGCCGCCGTGGTGCGCGGGGACGAGGCGGTCATTCCCCACGGGGACTTTGTCATACGAGCTAGCGACCGGCTCATCATGTTCGCCCGGACCGACGCGCTCTCCAAGCTGAAGAAACTGCTCTAGTCGGCGGCGGGGGGGGCGGGGCGAAATTGCGTTTCCACGCGATCGCACTGGTCCTCTCCTACCTCATCCTCCTCTTCACGGCCGCGTTCGTCGGCCCCATCGTGGCCGGTCTCCTGCTTGGGGAGGACCCGGGCGCCCTCCTGCTCACATTCGGGTTGCCCGCGTTGCTGTCGTTCGTCCTGGGGTTCGGGTTCCAGGTCTATTCGCGCGAGGCCGACGAGGAGCTGAGAGACCGCGAGGCGTTTGCGGCCGTCGGCTTCGCCTGGCTGATCCTTGCCGCGCTCTGCTCGCTGCCCTACGTGCTAAGCGGCGCGCTGGGGGATCCGGTCGACGCGTTCTTCGAGGGGATGAGTGGCCTAACCACTACGGGCGCGACGGTCATCCCCGATGTGGAGGACCGGTTGGTCGTGCCCGGTTCCCTCATCCTGTGGCGCGCCGAGACCCAGTGGCTCGGTGGCATGGGGGTCATCGTACTCTCGATCGTCGTGCTCTCCCGCATCCTGGGTGGCGGCGTCTCGCTGATGCGGGCCGAGGTTGCCACCCACCAGGTGACGCGCCTGCGCCCGAAGCTGTCCCAGACCGCCGGCCTGCTGTGGGGCGTGTACGTGACCTACACGTTCATCGAGATCGTGCTCCTGCTGGTCGCGGGCCTCGAGCCACTCGACGCCGTCACCTTCTCGTTCACGTCGATCTCGAGCGGGGGGTTCGGGTCGACCAACGACTCGGTCGCCGGTCTCTCGGCCCCGGGCGTCGACGTCATCATCCTCGTGTTCATGATCCTCAGTGGGATAAGCTTCAACCTCCACTACGAGGTGCTCGCGCAGCGCAAGTGGCGCAAGCTCATCAAGAACCCGGAGGTACGCTTCTTCATCGGCACCATCCTCTTGGCGTCCGCGCTCGTCTCGGCTGACCTCATCGCGCGCGGGGCGCTCGACGTGGCGGGCGCGCTGCGGGAGGGGATCTTCAACGTCGTTTCGATCGCAACGACGACCGGGTACTCGAACGGGGATTGGACGCAGTGGCCGGTCTCCTCACAGCTCATCCTTCTTACCCTGATGTTCACGGGGGGTTGCACGGGCAGCACGTCCGGGTCGCTCAAGGCCGCGCGCATCCTCATCATCCTGCAGGCCGCGCGCCGCGAGGTCATGCGTGTCATCCACCCGCGTGCCGTCGTGAGCGTCCGGCTCGCAGGCCGGGCGATCCCCGAGGAAATGGTGAACTCGGTCCTGACGTTCTTCGCGATCTTCATCTTCCTCTTCGCGTTGGGTGCCGTACTCCTCGCGTCCATGGGGATAGGTCTCAGCGAGGCGATAGCCGCAAGCGCCGCAAGCATCACCAACGTCGGGCCGGCCTTGGGGTCCGTCGGCCCGGAGGCGAACTATGGCGACTACCCTGGTCCTGCCAAGGTGCTCCTGTCGCTCTTCATGTGGCTGGGCCGCCTAGAGATCTTCGCGGGACTCGTCATCTTGTTTCCCGCGAGCTACAAGAAGTAGGGGCTGCCCTCGCCCGTGGGGGTAGAGGCCCCCCCCGTTCGGAGGAGGAAGGAAGATGTCTGGAGGCTCGGGCGCCAAGAGATCTTCGCAAGGCCCGTCGTCTCGTCTCCCGCGAGCTACAAGAAATAGGGGCTGCGCTCGTCCGTAGGGGTGGGGGCTCCCCCGTGAGGGGGAGGAAAGGAGATGCCTAGACGCGTGGCGCCGGTGCCTGGCTACCCCTCTTTCGAGGACCGCCGGCCTGCGGGTAGTCGAACGCCGCGGGGGGGGCCGCCTTCCACCGGCCCCGCCTTACTCTCTTGCCGCCGCTCGACCTCTTCCGCTCCTTTGCCGTGGTGCGTGACCTGCCCCGCTATCGCCGTCGTTTCTTGCCACCCTTCCTCTTCTTCGTTCCGGCGCGTTTCTTCTTGCCGCCGCGCTTGGTTTTGGTCTTCTTTCGCTTGGCGCCGCCGCGCTTCGCTTTCTTGCGGCCGCTCGACTTCTTCCGTTTCTTTGCTGCCATTTGTCACCCTCCTCAGCCAACGTCCATGCATGCACGTGACGTGCAACGCAAAACATGTCGGCAATGTTCAACCAACGTCTTTCAATAAAAATGGTTCGCTGTTTTTTCGCGCTGCGAGCGCGTCTAGCACGTGTTGTGCGACTTTGCGTTACAACGAGATGTCCTCTACAACACCCGCGGCTTCCGCGGAATGCGATGTTCCGGCCGGCGGCGTGTTCAACGGAAACGTGACGACGTGGTCCAAGACGAGCACCTCGCCGTCGAAGAGCCCCACTTCCCACAACTCGATCCCGCCGCGCGTCGACCGGGACCCGATTGTGGGGGGCGCAACCACCTCGCGCGCCAAGAAGCAAACGCGCATTTTGGTCCAGTCGATCCGGTCCGGCGAGAAGCCTGCGCGCTTCACTAGATACTTGACGATCTGTGCCTGCGATGGGATTGCGCGCAGGATTGCGACCCCCTGGGACGCCGTGTCGGGTGTGATCCGCTCGCGGTACTCCATGGCCACCGGCGCGTACGTGTGCGTGTCGAACGCCAGCGTGTCCACTTCCCGAGCCTCCCGGGGAGCGTCCGGCGGCAAGTCCAGGAGGGCCCAGTTGCTCTCGAGGTATGTGAGCCCCAGCAGTGTGCTCAGGTTGTCCTCAACGACTTTCCGCATGGAGGCCGTGGAGGAGAAGAACGACGCCTGCGCTGGCGTGGCGCTCATCCCCGTAAGTCGGAATACGCGTGGCATAGGCTCGGGGGGGGACGTCGCGTCCGTCCGCAATAAATCTAGACCCGCGGCGAGTATGGGGGCCTGCACGGCCAGGCGGGGCCGCGCCGCTCGGGGGCCCCGTGCGCAGGTCGTTCCATTTGCGGATTTCAGCGCTGGAACCCAGCGCTAAACGTTCTTACTAGCCCAGGCGCTCGGTTCCCTGAGAGGGGTTTCCGGCCACCGGAAGCTCTCGAGGTGCCACCATGGCTGTCCACGTCTCCCCCGCCCCCAAGCGCCGGCGGGGCACGAAGGTCGCGGGCGCGTTGCTCATGGCGCTCATCCCGCTGGTGGCTGGCTTCTGGTACTTCGGATACAATGTGGGCGCCGTGTACCTCTTTGTCACGGACGACGCAATGGATGACTTCGACCGGCTCGACATCACCTTCTCGGAGGTGGCCGTGCACAGCACGGGCGCGCTCACCGCTAGCGCATGGGTTGGTCTCGACCTGGAGCAGACGACCGTCGACCTGACTAGACTGAGGAACGACACGACGGCTAGGGTCGGCTTTGAGACGCTCCCCGCCGGGAAATACACGCAGGTGCGGCTGCTTGTCACCTCCGCCACGGGGGTCCTCAAGACCGGCGAGACGGTCTCCGTGACGGTCCCCAGCGGCGAACTGATGGCCAACACACCGTTTGACTTGGAGCCGCAGGGCACCGTGTCGATCACGTTGCGGATCCACGTCGTCAAGGCTGGCCCCCTGTACCACCTGGAGCCCATCTTGGGCTCGGTCGTGAGCACCTGAAGAGAAGGGTGCTGTGCGGGTCCGGTACACAGAAAACCATTTGATGGCAGGGGCGGATCTCCAACCGAGCCCCTTGCCCACCGCCTCCAGCCCCGAAGGAATCGTCATCCCCGCTTCGCCCGGGACAAAGCAGATCCTGAGCAACGGGCAACTTGATTCGATCCGCTCATGGTGGGCACGGACGCTCACGGGTCCCGTCCGCCTCCAGCTCTTCGTCGACGGACCGGGTTGCCTGGCGTGCGAAGTTACGGCGCGCGTCGTCCAGCAGCTCCAGCGCGCCTCACCCCACCTGACGGTGAACGTCACGCTGGCGCGCAATGCCCGGGGGCAGGCCCCGCTCCTCGACAGGTTGCCCGAGACCCGCGTGCACACAGCGACCGGGAACACCATCCGCTTCTTCGGGACGCAAGTCGGAGTCGAGGTCACGTCGCTCGTGCAGACGATCGCGGACGCATCGCTCGACAAGGCGCCTCTGCCCCCGGACATCATGGGGGCTGCGGGAGCGATCCCCGAGGGGAGTTGGGTGCGGGTTTTCGTGGGCGCCGCGTGCACGCACTGCCCGGGGGCGGTTCGGTCCGCCGTTGCGCTGGCACTCGCGACGCGCGCGCTCTCGGTGGAGGTCGTGGTGGCGGCCGAGTTCCCCGAACTTGTGCGCCGCTTCCGCGTCGCGAGCGTGCCGACGACCGTAGTCAACAGCCAGGTGTATTTCGAGGACGCGAGGCGCCCGGCCGACCTCTTGGAGGCGTTGCGCGCGACACCGCCCCTGCCCGGGCCTACTTCCAGCGGATGAGGATCTCCTCGCGCCTGAACAGCCGGACGCATACGACCGCAAGCGCGCCGTCGGCAGCCGCCACCAGCGCTGAGGTCACCATGATCCCCACAAACCCAAGGGTCTGAAGGCCGGCCATCGAGAGGATGAAGAGGAGGACGACGGGCAGAACCACGACGCCCCCGATCTGTTGGGCCGCGCGCACGTCCGTCACGCGCGAGGACACGATCACGTTGGCAAGGATCGACAGCAAGGCGAATGCCGGGACGAAGAACGCCAAGGCTGCCGCGAACTGGTCGAGAGGGAGCGGGTGGCGCCGGACCAGCTCTCCCCCCGCCACCCCGACCACGAGGATCGCCATCACGCCCGCCGCCCAGCTGACAGAAAGCGTGGGGACGAGGATCGCCGTGATCTTCCCTGCGAGGATCTCCCGGTCGGTCGAGGGGGTGGCAAGCAGCGGCTCAAGGCTGCCCGTGGACTTCTCGCCGACCAGGCTGTAGGAGGCAAGCACGGTGGGCACCATGGCCGGGATGATCATCAGCATCATGAGGAGGATGTTGACCATGATTAGCATGAGGAGCTCCTCGCCCGGGTCCGGTCGGTCGATGTAGACGGACTCGATGAGCGATGAACCGGTGGTGGTGGTGTTGCCCTCCAGGTTGGAGCGGAACACCACGCTGTCGACGATGGTCGCGTTGCGCAGCAGGGAGCCTTCTATGAAGACTCGTGTGAGCGTAACGTTCTCCAGGAGCGAGCGGTTCAGCTTGGCGTCGTGGATCTCCGCGTCGGCTAAGAGGACGTCCTCGAGCACCGAGCCCGAGGGGTCGACCAGCACCGGCTGGACTCCCGACAGGTCCAGATCAAGGGCCCCGGCACCGTCCGAGAGTGCCGCCTCGAATTGCACGACATAGAAGAGCGGAAAGATGGTCCCCATCAGCAGCGGCGGGAGGATGATCGAGTAGAGGGCGTACTTGCTCGTGCGGAAGTCCGCGAGGTCCTTGAGCGCGATGCTCCAAACCTGGCTGCGCCTCAAGTGCCCGCCTCCACCAACTCCATGTACACTTCCTCCAGGGAGGGCCGCCGGTGCTCGAGCTCGACGACCCGGGCCCCGGCGCCCACGAGCGCGCTGGCCATGGCCGGGCCCGTGTTCTGGGGGTCGGCCGCCGGCACGTGCAGGAACGGGCCCTGGGCTCGCCCGCCCGCGAGCCCCGCGGACTCGAGCGCGGGGAGGAATCGAGCGGCATCGCCCGATACCTGCGCAACCATCTCGCGCTTGCCCGATCGACCCCGGAGCTCCTCGGCCGACCCCACGGCCATAATGCGGTGCTTGAGGATCCCGATCCGCGTCGCCACGCGCTCCGCCTCGTCGAGGTTGTGCGTATTCAGGAAGACGGTCGCGCCCTGCTCTCGCAGCCCGACGATGAATTCCCGCACCGTGCGCGACGCCTCCGGGTCAAGCGAGGCCGTCGGCTCGTCCAGGAAGAGGTACTTCGGCTCGTGGACGAGCGCACGCGCGATCGCGATCTTCTGGCGCATCCCCTTGGAGAAGGTTGTCACGGCGTCGTCGCGCCGCCCCCAGACGTCGAGCAGCTTCAGGAGCCGCTCGATGTTCGACGCGCGTTTGGCTTTCGGCACGCCGTAGAGCCGGGCGTGGAAGTCGAGGTTCTTGAAGGCGGACAGCCGCTCGTAGAGCCCGGGCGTCTCGGGGAGCAGCCCCACCTGGCGCCGGATCTCCATGGCGTCGCCCGGCCGCGTGATGTCAAGACCGTCGAACGACGCGCTGCCACCCGTCGGCGCGATGAGGCACGTCAGCATCCGGATGGTCGTGGTCTTGCCGGCGCCGTTTGGACCAAGCAGGGCGAAGACCGCGCCGTCCGGGACCTCGAAGGAGACATCCTGGACGGCATCCACCAGGCCAAAGCGCCGGGACAGGTCATGGGCGCGGATCATGCATGCCAACCCCTGTCGTCAGGCACGCCGCCCGTCACCACGGCATTCCTTCCTTCCTTCGATCTTGCTTGTGATAGCCCCAACGGAATTGGCCTGATCGTATTTACGCCTGCGGCGCACGGCGGGCGCCACTGGCTAGGCCTCCGGCCGAAACGCCTATGTCGGCCCCCGCGCTCGCGCGGTTGCCGTGTCCTCAATACCCGCCAGGCAGGGGTCCGGGCTCGACCACACCAGGATCGGCGGGTACCTCGCAATCGCAGCGGTGGCGGTCGGGTTTGGCGGAGTGTTCGCGGCGCTGGCCGTGTCCCCCTGGTTTGCCTGGACGCAGCACGCCCTCTCGGATCTCGGCAGCCCTTCTCGAAGCAGCGCCCTGTTGTTCAACGGCGGGCTGATCCTGGCAGGCGCCCTCTACCTAGAGTTTGTCTACGGGCTTTACAAGGCGCGCTTCTCGGACGGCGCGCTCGCCAGGGCAGGCACAGTCCTGCTAGCCGGGGGCGCGGTGTTCCTCATGGGTGTAGGTATCGCGCCGATCGGCAATCCCGCGCACTTCGGGATTTCCCTGGGGTACTTCTTTCTCTACCCGCCAGGAGTGATCGTGTTCGGCGTGGGGGCCCGCAAGTCCCACACGGGCTTTCTGCACATGTCGGTGTCGCTTGCCGCAGTGGCGCTCGTCTTCGGGCTCCTGCAGTTCACGCCGGTATTCTCGTCCCAGGCGATCCCCGAGATGGTGCTCACCGGGGCCCTGTCCCTGTGGAGCGCAATCGTCGGTTTTTGGATGGTCAAGGGCAAGCTCGCTGCACCGGCGCCTGGGCCCTGACCCTCACGGTACGACGCCGCCCATCGTGTGCACTTCGAGCCCCTCGGCGCGCAGGCGCCGGACGACCACATTGATCCCGACGCTGTCGCTGGCCATGTGCCCCGTCACGACGAGGTTCTTCCCATCGGGACCAAACTCGTCCTTGAGACGGCGGAGGTGGCCCGGGTCGACGTGGATGTAGAACACCGTGTCCACACCGTTGCAAAAGAGCGCGGCGGCGACGGGAAAGCCGCCGTTCGTGCCGGCCCCGTGCACAAACACCCACCGGCCAAGCGGCGCGTCTGCACGGCCCATCCGCACGACGATCGGGTGCTTCGTGGTCGCAAACTCCGGGAGCGCCTCGAGCGCCCGCGCGGCCGCCTCGACTCGCGCGGCGTCCCCGACACCCGACGCGATCGTCTTGCTCATGACCTGGCGGCCAATCTCGTCTGCCGGCGCGTGGATGTTCATGAAGGGAAGTTCGAGGAGCCGCGCCACGCTCGGCAGCCGGTCGTAGTTCATCGCGTGCGTTCGAGGCCCGTGCTCCTCCTGCAGGGCCTCCACGGCCGCCCGCGCCTCTGCCGGGGGGACGCCCGCCCCTGTCATGATAGGGCCGTGTCGCTCGAGGACCTTGGGGAAGCCGGCCCAGGTGGAGCCGCCGCACGGGTGGTGCGCGATCGCGACATCGAAGCCGGACTCCTTGGCCAGCGCGAGCTCCCCCGAGTCGAGGTCGACCGCGAAGACTGCACGGCGCAGACCGCTCCCAGGGACGTAGATCTCCGAGTCCTCGGGTGCGCGGTCCATCCCCGCCTCCTCCAAGGCGAGGGCCATGATGCGTTCGGTGTCCACGCTCCCCCGAGGGCGCCGCGGCGCTTGGCCTTTGTGGAGCAACGCGCGGTGGACCTCACCCCATCATCGCCTGGCACTGCGCGGGGTCCCGGGTCATCTCTGCGTGGTGAGGGCATTGAACCGCCCCCGTCCCGCCGTCCGACATCGCCGACTGGCACTCCTCAAACGACATCATGCTCCCCCCTCCCATCATGCCGCCGCCCATCATTTGGCCGCCTCCCATCATTCCCGCACCCATCATCCCCCCGTGGCCGCCCGCCATTCCCCACATTCCGGTGCTTGAGGTAGCTAGGGCGACCGCCGTCAGGGCGGTGGCTGCAACCAACGTTCCGATCAACAGCACAGAGACAGTCCTTGTGGCCGTCATTGTCTTCCTCATTCCTACGTAGCGCTGCAACAGCCCAAGGATGTACCCTGAAAAGCCGTGAAATGGATTGCACGCAGACGCAAGAGGTCTGCAATCGGCGGTTCGCTCATGTGTAGGGGCGGTCGCCCGAGTCCTGCGAGAGCAGGCGCACCCGGTTGGTCAACCCGTCTCGCTCGCGGGCAACCAGGCCCTTCGCCTCCAGCCGATCCAGGACGCGCGTCACCTTCGAGCGGGAGAAGCCATCCGCGTGCCCAAGGTCCCGCTGGAGCGCGGCGCCGCCCTTCTCCTTGACCTCCAAGTACAGGAGGCGCTCGTTTCGGTCGAGCAGCCGGAGGGCGAGCGCGTCAAGCTCCGACGGCGACGCCCCTCCCCCCACGGACGCCCGCCCCCGACTAGCCGGGTCCGGAGGGGGCCCGTGGGCCGGCTGCAGCACACCGACATCTGCCGGCGGCGCCGGTCCTGGAGGCGACGCCAGGCCCCTCCGCAGGGCCAATAATATGGCCACGGCGGCCAGGATGATGAACGCGGCTACTGCCAAGAACGTCCCGGAGTTGACCCCGTCGCCCGCTCCCATCGTTCCACCGCCCATCATCCCGCCGCCCATCATTGCGCCCATCGCCACCAGAAACGCCAGGACGATGAAGATGACGCCCACGAGGAGGCCCCCGATGAGGGCGGCCGTTGACGGTGGTCGGGGGGCCTCGGCGGCGGAGCCGGGTCTCATACCAGTAGGAGGAACGTTGTTCCCCGATAAGCCATGCGCGCAGGGCCCGACGGGCAGTGCACAATGGCCCGCTCAACAAGTCTTACATATGCGGCTCTCCTGGCCTCTAACGGGTCGAATGCCGTCGCCCCGCTTCAAACTGGTCGTCGCGTTGCTGTCCCTTGCGACCGTGATGACGTACTTGGCCGAGCCCTACCTCGGAGTCCACGCCAACGTGGAGTCGCGGCCCGCCCCCGCGTTCGAGTTGGTAACAATCGATGGGACCCCCTTGAGCCTCGCGAATCAAAGTGGCAAGCCCGTCCTGCTCGACTTCATGGCCACGTGGTGCCCCCCGTGCCGTGAAGAGATGCGTGAACTCAGGGAGGTCCGAGCCGCCTGGTCTGCGGAAGATCTTGTAATCGTCTCGATAGATGTCGACTTCGGCGAGAACGCCGAGCAACTGGCTGAGTTCCGGGCCACCTACGCGGGGTACAACGACTCCGCGGAGGCGGAGGGTTGGTACTTTGCGCTGGACACCCCTGCGGCGCTGGTTGCGCCACGGTACGGGGTCAACGCCTTGCCAACCCTGGTACTCGTGGACGGCGACGGCGTGGTGCGCCGCTCGTGGTTCGGGATTGCGTCGGCATCGGCAATCTTGCGGGCCGTCGATGAAATGCGCGCCCAGACTGGCCCGGGGGACTGATCGGCGTTGGCGCCGGATCCAATCTTCGTGACGGTCTTCGCATTCGGGGCCGGGATGGTTGCGTTCTTCTCACCCTGCTGCGTCGCCATGCTGCCGGCCTACGTCTCCTTCGTGGTTCGCGGCGCCGAACAGGCGCGGTCCGATTCCCCCACCCCGGCAGTTCTCGCGCGGTGGCGCGGGGAGCTTGGCGGCGTCGCGGTATGGGGCGGCCTCCTGATCGCTGCCCTGGGACTGGGGAGGCTCGCCCTCGAGACCCTGTCCGTATTTGGCATACCGACAGCACCAACCACCCCTGGGGACCGCGATCTTTCCGTGGCGCTCGCCGCCGTCGGAATCGCCATAGTCTTCGGGGGGTTTGCCCTGTCGACCGAAGCCCGGCGCCTGAAGGCGGGAGTCCTTTTCGGGGGCGTAGTCACGCTTGGCTTCCTCGCGGTCTTCGTGGGGATCGGCATGCCGGTTGCGTTCTTCGCCCGTTTCCTAGTGTCCGCATTCAGTCTAGTGGCCATCGTCGTGGGAGTAGCGCTCGTCGCGCTGGGCGCCTACACGCTGTTGAAGGGCCACATCCCGATCCATGTCCCTTCGTTCGTTCCAAAGATGGCCGGACTTCCGGGCTTCTTTCTGTTCGGCGTGGCCTACGGCCTTGCCTCACTCTCTTGCACGTTCCCGGTTTTCCTCATCGTCGTTTCCCTCGCGCTAGTTTCTGGCGGGTGGGTAGCAATATGGGTGTTCGCCGCCTACGCACTCGGGAAGGGCTCGTTGATGATCCTCGTCACGGTGCTCTCCACCTCGTCCCGGGTGGCGGTCGAAGGTCGGCTGCGGGCTGTCCTACCGCGGTTCGACCAGATCACTTCGGTGGCGCTCGTCCTCTCCGGGAGTTTCATCGCCTACTACTACGGCGTCCTGTACGCCCCGACCTGAGGGGCACTCCCGTCCCCCGGGTGAACCTAGAACCGTATCCGCCCATCTCCGGGTCGACGAATCCGCAGCGGCTGCGCCTACATCGCTAACGAGTTTCGTGGGGGCGCCAGCCGGGGGCCGGAGCGGAGGGAAGACCCTACCCCGCTCGGATCACGATGAACTGCCCGTCTTGGAGGAGGAGGTCCTCGAACTCTTCGTTCGGTTCGCCGTTGACGGTCATCGTTACCGGGCCACTGTATGACAAGACCTGGGTACTGCTGAATGGCTGCCCCCATACCTTGAATAGATCGCCCAACTCGAAGGGGTGCCACTTGCTCATCTCCAAGTGGATCAGCCCGGTTCCGTCGTGGGTGTGGATCGGGGACATCGCCTCCATATCGGCGTACTCGTCAAGGGAGTGGTCGCTCCAGAGTTGCGGGTCGATTCCGATGTTCGTCGGGATCTCCACCGGCACGCCGTTGTGGTAAATCTCCAGTTCCACGTGCTGGTGGAGCGACGTATTGAGCCCCCCGCCAGAAGGACCGATGAGAATCGCCGCCCCGGCGATGGCGCCCAGCGCAAGCGTGATGGCCAAGGCCACCCCCAGCCTGCGCCGCATCATGCGCGCGCGTCGGCGCGTGAGGGTCTTGCTCTCTCGTGCTCGCCCCTTCCCCTTGGCGATCCGGCCCTGTGCGCGCTCGGTGAGTTTCGCTTCAAGCATGGTGTCCCGCCACCCAAAGTCGCCTGAGGCTTCAAGACCTTTCATGCTTTCAAATGTAAAGCCGGGCCACCGGGCGCCGCCTCGATGATCGTAGTGGGCTCAGCCGGATTCGAACCGGCGACCTCGACCTTGTGAAAGTCGCGTCATGACCAACTAGACCATGAGCCCGTAGCGCGCCCTGGGCGGGGCGCAGGCGCCCTCACAGGGGCTCGCCCATAAGAACGTGGCGCGCGCGCGCGGGTGCGCACCAGCGGTCGGGCTCGCCGAAAGAGGGGAACGAAGAAAGGAAGGTGCCCCGGCCCGCAGGCCGGGGGAAAGAGGTCGGCCGGGTCACCCCGGCCGGATTGGGTCCCTACTCGGGCGGCTTGTCGCCTTCGGGCTTCTTCGCATCGTCGGTGGAGTCCCCGCTAAGGATCGGCTTCGACTCCGCCGCGCCCTCGTCCTTTGGTGCGGCCCCGAAGTCCGACTCGGACTTGAGGTCACCGTAGGACTGGTGCGACTCCCTTGCGGGCGGCTCAGCGCCACCCGGGCCCTTCGACTTACGCCACACCGCGACCGCTGCAAGCACGATGCCAATGAGGCCGAGGAACGCAGCGATCATCGCCATGTCGGACGCCGCATTCACCGGCGTCGAGCCGCCGCCCGGCCGCGTGTACAGCGAGGTTCCCGTGCCGCTGGCGCCGCTCGCCATCAAGGTGAGCTGCAGGTCGGCGTTTTCGGGTGCCGTCTCCGGGATCGTGTACCGGATCGTCCCCGACGAGCCCGCTACCTCGAAGGTCCGCGTACCGCCCCCGATGGTTCCAAACCCTCCAGAGAGGTACACCGATATCGTGGTCGTCGGGGGCAGCGTCGCGCCTCCAACCGACACGAGCGACCACTGGATGTCGATGGTCTCGCCCGGCTCGAACGACCGGTCAGGAACGGTGATCTCGAGGGTCACATACTTGGCTCGGGAGATCGACGCCGAGTCGCTCACGACAACCCCGTTGCCCGAGGCCGAAACCATGATGCGGTAGCTCGAGTCGGCCGGGTCCGGGACGGTGAACTCGAAGTGACCCACCTTGTTGCCGGTGACCCGCCCGTTTGCGACGGGGTCGCCGCCCGAAGTCGGGACGACGCTCCACACGAACACCGCCTCCGTGATCTGGTCGGAGACGACTTCCACGTCGACTCCCACCACTTCACCCGGCTGGTAGTACGCGGTCGTCGGGTTGATGAGCAGGGCCCGGTTGAACACGGTGACGGTCTCGCTGCGCGAATAGACCTGGTCGTCGGGCGTGAAGATACGCACCGTCACCCGGATGGACCCGGAGAAGTCATCCGGGATGTTGTACGAGACCGAGGTCACGTCCCTGTACTCGAAGAGCAGGGTGCGGCCGTTCGAGGTGGAAGTGACCCTCCACTCGTACATCGCGCCGCTCTTGAGCGAGGTGTTGGAGGTCGTCAGGGTGACCGTGGCCTGCAGCTGCTCCCCGGGCTTGTAGCTCGTCTCCTTGATCTCCAGGTCGATGAGGAGGGACGCCGACTCGAAGACCGTGAACGTGTGCGAGGCTTCGTGTGTCGTCCCGCCGCTCGTGGCGCTCACGGTCACACGGTACATCTCCCCGTCCTTCTCGTCGGCGTGGATCACGACGACGAAAGCCGCCCGGCCGTCAAAGCCGGTCGTCTGGTCGTTTACCGAGTAGGAGTTGTCCTCTCCCCAGGTGCCGTTGCCTGCATCGTACTGGTAGATGGTCGTCTCGATCGTCACGCCCTCCAGCGCCTCGGTGGTTCCGCCGAGTCGGGCTTGGGCCGTGACGGTCGCAACGACGCTGTCCCCGGGCTCGTACGTGTCCCGATCGAGGTTTACTGACAGGTCAAGCTCGCCGACCCGGAGCGTCTCCGTGGTCGACACCGAGTGCTCGTCCGTCGTGTCGTTGAAGGTTACGGTCAGGCTGTATGTCCTCGATATCGTCCCCGTGGGGAGCGTGAAGGAGAACTTGCCCGATGTCGCCGAGAAGGAGTTCCCGATGTCCTCGGTGATGTCCTGGCTCGAGCCGTTGTCACGCAGGATCGTCGCCCGCCACCGGCCAACGCCGCTGGAGAGGGTCGTCTGGTCATCAAGCCGCTGGGTGTAGTAGAAGACCGTCACGGTGTCGCCCGGTAGGTAGACGATGTGGTCCAGCTCCGTGTGGAGCCAGAACAAACGCACATAGAGTGAGGTTGCAGCTTCCTGGAAGCGGGTCACATTCTGGTAGACCCGGACGTAGTAGAACCCTTCGAAGTCGCTGGGGATGTCGAAGCTCCAGGCGTGGTCGCCGTTGGAGTTGCCGGTCACGTTCCACTGCTGCATCACGATTGTGTTGTTCGGCAGCCTAATCTCGATGTCATACCCCCCGTCATCGATCATGCCGTGGACCGAGACGGTCACGGCTTCGCCCGGCGTGTAGTAGAAATTGTCGAACTGAGGCGGGCTCACTTCCACCTCTTCGGCAGCGGCCGGCGACGCGAATAGCGCTACGGCGACGAACGTCAACAGTGCAATCAACAGTCCTTGCATCAACTTCGGGAGATGGTTCACCCGGTTCACCTGACGCCTTGGTGCCCAATGCTATCTTTAAAGGTTCCGTGCCCAGCCGCAAAGGCGAGGATGGCCACTGGGCTGACGTATAACGAGGCCAGGGGCGTCCACCCCTCGTGTTGTGCCGATCTGCGGTTCGTGCGTACGGTTTGCGGCGTGTGCCGTTAGGGCATCGGTCATGGCGCAACGTTAATGGCCCTCCCCCCGCCCTGGCCGTCGGGGGTTCGCAGGCACGCCGCCAAGCCCGCTCGAAGTGGAGAAGGTCCTGCTCGCGATTGACGAGCTGCGGCGCTGGGAGGCCCGACAGGCCGAACTGGCAGCTGCGGCCAAAAGCGGCGGCCACGGGGCGGCCGCGGCCGAGATGGCCCGCGTCCGCCAGCAGATCATCTACTACGGGGGGCTCCTGCACGACATGAAGAGCCGTGCACACCCCGATTCTGTCCCGCGGTTCATCAGCCGCCTACGCCGTTAGCGCGCCGCCGCGCTAGCGCTCACTCTAGGAGCGCCAGGATGGCCTCGGCCGGGCTCCCGGCCGCGGCGCGCAGCGCCTCGATCGCGGCTGTGGGGGTGCACCCCGCCTGCTCCATGACAAGACGGACGTCGCCGTCCGGGAATTCCGAGGATTCCTCGGGCTCCTCTTCCCCTTCGACGATCCGGGGAGCAGACCCCGCCCCGGCGGCCTCGCCCACCGGCCGTTCGCGCGCCTTGCCCACGACCTGGTACGTCGTTGAGCCCTGGGCGCGCACCTCGACGACCTGCGGCTCCTTGAAGTAGATCTCCTTCTCCCGCAGGCGGATGATGACCTCCTTGACACCGCGCAGCTCCTCCTGGGAGATGCCCATCTGCTTCATCAGCGCTTTCATTTTCCGCGGGTCCATCCCTCCTGGCATCATATCGCTCCCCTCCTCCCGGTTCTCCTTGGCAACCCCTCGGGGGGTGCATCATTCTATCGGTTCGATCTTGAGGTGGAAGTCGCAGGCGGGGGCCGAGTGGGTCAGCGCGCCCAAGGAGACCACGTCAGCGAAGGGGGCGACCTGGGCGACGTTTTCCTCCGTCAGGTTTCCCGACACCTCGACCGTCACGTGCGGGAACGCCGACTTGACGGCCCTGTACGCTTCCTCCTGTTCTGCCAGCCCCATGTTGTCGAGCATGACGATGTCCGCGCCCATCTTGGCCGCAAGGAGCGCGTCATCGGCGCTTTGCACCTCCACCTCCACCTTGGGGGAGAGCCCGGGGCGCCCCTCGGCTGCCCCGCGGGGGCCCACCCGCTCCATCGCGACCTCCAGCCCGCCGGCCATGCGAATGTGGTTGTCCTTGACAAGGACCATGTCGTCAAGGCCGAACCGGTGCGGGTCGCCGCCCCCGAGTTCCACCGCGCGCTTCTCGAAGGCGCGGAACCCGGGCGTCGTCTTCCGTGTTGCCGCGACCACCAGCTGCGGGTTTGCCGCGTGTGCCACGTCCACAATGCGTCGCGTCAGGGTCGCAATCCCGCTCATCCGTTGGATGATGTTCAGCGCTACCCGCTCGCCCTTCAGGATCGCACGCGCGTTTCCCTCCACAGTCGCCACGGCCATGCCGCCCTCGACCCGCTCGCCGTCACGGGCGCACGGCTCAAACGTGACGCCGAGCCCACCAAAGAGCTCGGCGGCCTCGGCGAGCCCCGCCACCACTGCGCCCTCCTTGGCCACGATCCGGCCGTGGGCACGCGCGTTGGCCGCCACGATTCGCTCGGACGTGACGTCGCCCCGGCCCACGTCCTCATCCAAGAACCCCTGGAGGTCACGGGTGTGGCCCATGCACGGCGCTCAGTCCTGACCCGCCGCAAAAGCCTATCGGAGCCAGCCCCATGGGCAAAGCCCCAGAACCCGTTCGAGAGCCTATTTATGCGCGCCGCCAAGATGGGTTCACGAGGACGGACCTTGGGGCTCCGGGATCAAGGGCAGCGGGCGGAGTGGCACCGCCTGGCCTGGCTGGCGGGCGGAGCGCTGGTGCTCCTCGCCGTCCTGGTGGCGGCAACCTCCACGCCGGCAGCGGCCGGTTCGCCGCCGGTGGCCAACATCAATACGCCCGCAAACAACACGGAGTGGGAGGCGGGCAAACCGGTCCTCTTCTCGGCCACACTGTCGTTTGACCCTGACCAGAACCTGACGAACTACTCGATGTACTACCGGTGGGATTTCCCCTCGCAGACGCTCGAGGGGGTCGACCTCAAGGTAATCAACTACACGAATTTCACGACGCCGGGAAACTACGCGATCCGCCTGACCGTAATTGACGAGGAGATGCTCGAGGGGTACGACAACGTCACGGTCCGGATCATCCCGGAAAACATGGTCCCTGTGGCCGTGGTCGCCATCCCGTCGAACGGGAGCCGGTTCTTCACGACGGAATTCGTGAACTTCAGCGGGGCAGGTTCCTACGACCCCGAGGGGGGTGCTCTCGCGTACACGTGGATCCTCGACGGGGCGAGCCAACTGGGCACGGGGATCAGCCTCAGTGTGCGCTTGCCGGCCGGGACGCACCAAGTCATGCTACGGTTGCAGGACGACCGCGGCGCGGAAGGGACCGCCGTCATCTTCGTCGCGGTGGAGGTCAACACGGCCCCACTCCTCGAGTCGCCGGCGGTCGACCCGCCCAACGGGACCCTGGACGAGGACTACACGTTCAGCGTGACATATACGGACGCCAACGGGGAGCGGGCCGAAAGCGTCCTCCTCGTACTCGACGGGGTAACCCACGCGATGGACCCCGAGGGGAACCAGTCCCCGCAGGACGGGGTCCTCTACACGCTGGCCCTCCGGCCATCGACAGGCTCCCACTCGTTCTACATGATTGCAAGCGACGGGAACCTGACCAACGTGTCCACAAACGTATCGGGGCCGACGCTCTGGGAGCCCGTGGTCGTGCTGTCTGATGATGGTCTGGGCCTCTTCAGCTCGCTCATCCTCCCGCCACACGACCTGGCCTTCTCGGTCGAGGGGGCCGCGGTCCCGCCCGCGCCTTCCGCCCTTGTCCCCGCCTCCCCAGCCTATGCGCTGAGCGGCTCGGCTGCGGAAGGCACCGACCTCCACCTGTCCCTGTCCTTCGCCTTCTCCCCGGCCATCAAACGATCGACCGTGGCTCTTTACGTCGTCGCGTCCGACGGCAGCGGGTGGGACGGCATCGTCTCGGTGGCCGACGCGGTACGGGGGACCGTCACGGCGATCCTCCCGCGATCGACCCTCCCCGCCACGCTTCGGGTCTTTGCCCAGCCGGTCGAGGCCCCGGCGGACGCGCCCCCGGCGCTCGCGATCTCCTACCGGGGGACGACGGAGCCAAACGAGACAGTCACGTTCAACGCCTCCGGCTCCTCGGACCCCGAGGGCGCATCCCTGCTCCTTTCGTGGCGCTTCGCAGGCCCGGGCCTCGACACCGCTTGGGTGACCGGACAGGAGGTCGAACTAGCGTTTCCCCGCGCCGGCACCTACGCGGTGTTCCTCAAGGGTGAGGACGGTGCCGGGAACACGGTCTACCAGAACATGACGGTGGAAATCGTGGAGTTCGTACCGCCCGTCATCACACCTCCCGACGAGGGCGTCGTGATCGCCTCGCTCGCGGTGGCGGTTGCTGTCTCGGCGGTCCTCGCGGTCTTGTGGCGAAGCACCAGGCCCCGGCCGATCCGCACCTATGACGACCTCTACGGGCGCGCCTACAAGGAGCGGATGTGGGACGAGCGCGAGTATGCGGAGCTGTTCAACAAATTCGCCGACGGGCCGCCGGGCGCAGAGGCTCCCGAGGCCGCCAAGACCCCAGGCGAGGGCGAGCCCCCCGCGGCTGGCGAGCCGCAACCCGAGGAATGAGCCCGGGAGAAGGGCGATGCAGGCGCGGGGATTCGAACCCCGGTATTAGGCTTGGAAGGCCTACGTCCTGACCAGCTAGACTACGCCTGCAGGCCGCACGCGGAAAGCCCGGGCGCCGCGTATAAGGGTTAGGCCCGACGGCCGGCCGGCGGGCCGCCTACCAAACGTCACCGCGCCCGCCCCCCTGAACGATCCCGGTATGTAAGGGCCCGGGGGGGAGTGGGGTGAGGGTAGGTGCGCCCGCCCACACGGCGCGCCCTGCGAACCCGCTTTCTACGTCCACGTGGCTCCCAGTGCGCCATGCACGCCGAGAACCCCTTCGACAGCGTGCACCTCAACGGGTCGGCGTCGGTCGACCGTTTCCTTGAGGCGCTCCTGCGCGCCGGCGAAATCTCGGAGGGCGAGGCGCGCCGCCACGCGGACAACGCGTTTGTCTTCGTTGAGTTCCTGGCAAATACCTACCCGAAGGCCCCGGCGTCGGCCCACGAGCGCGACGTGTGGGTTTTCCTCTTCGACTACTACGTTTCCCAAGGGCCCTTCGAGGGCCCGACGGTAGCCGCGGCGCCGCTCTCCCTCCGCCTCTTCTTCGAGTTCCTTGCGCGCGACCGCCCCGTCCCAGAAATCCAGTACATCCGCCACGCCTGCGACCAGGAGAAATTCTACCGCGAGCGCGTCGCCGGCTGGGCCGAGATCGCCCGGAAGGTCAAGGACACGGATTCCACGCCCGAGGAGGTGGACTCCCTAGTGGCCCATTGGCAGGAGGAACTGGTCTCCCGGTTGCGGCCGCGTGGACTCGTTCCTGACGCCGCCCTGGCCAGCGGCGAGGCGCCATGGGGGCTTGACATGGGGCCGCTCGAGGCGGCGGTGTTCGACGCCGTATGCGTAGTCCTTGCTCGCCAAGCGCGCGCGCTCGCGAAGGGCCGCCTGCACGAGGAGGACGTCGAAGCGCGGCTGGTCGCCGCGCAGGACGCGTTCATGCGCGCCCGCAACCCGGGGCTCCGGATGGCTCCGCTGGAGGCCGTCCTCCGGGAGCGCGGGGAGATGACGCGGGTCCGCTAGCCCCTTGAACTCGCCCCCACCAGGCCCCCCCCGTCTCGGCGTGGCCGTGCTCCCGCAGCGGGCACATGCCGGTCTCAGAGCAAAGCTGCCCGTTCGACCCTGGGTCACCGCCACCGAGGTCCCGTCGCGGGAAGGACAGGGAGAAGAGGTGCTGCGGGCGAGATTTGAACTCGCGGCCTAGGGATCTCCCAGGGCGCCGCGGTTGCGCGCGCCTTATGAGTCCCTCGCTCCGCCAGGCTGAGCCACCGCAGCGCGTGGGAGCGGGCGCGGGGATGCGGCGAGCGCTATTTGAACGTCTCCCGCCGCGCCCGTCAGTTCTTGTCGGCGCGGTGCATCTTGCGCAGGAGGATGTTCTCCGGGACATCCTCGCGGGATTTGCCGTCCGTGGTGAGCCGGAAGGCGCCACTGGCAATCCCACAGTTGGAACAGTAACTCACTTCGTAGCGGATCCCACCCACCTCGACGAGCTCGGTTGCGCTCTCGGTCTCGCGGCCGCAGTGGCGGCAGTAGTTCTTCGCCGTATGCGCAGGCTCGTCCGGGACGGAAAACCCTCCTCTAGGTACCGAGCCCTACGGTTGATAGAAATACTCTTGCTCACGGGTTGTATTGACGTGGTTTTTCCCACTCGGCCCGACCGCGCGGGGATCGGGTTCTCCCCCGGAGGGTTGGGCTTCGATTGGCGCGCGATCGAACGCGCCATGCTGGCGACGGACCCGCCCGCGGAGTTTGGCCGCGTCGAAGACATCCTACAGTTTGTCAAGGGCCAAACGCCCAAGAATGCGAGTCCGGCCGGCTAGGTCGCCGCCCCTACGCTCGTATCCTGCAACGCGTTTTCGATCGTCTTGAAAAGGCGGTCCATCGGGAATGGCTTCTCGAGGAAACCGATCGCCCCGATCTTCTGGACGACGGGCTCCTGCGAAACGTCGGCCGAGATGAAGAGGACGCGCACGTTCGGGTCGATCTCCATGATCTCCTTTGTCGCCTCGACTCCGTTCTTGATTGGCATCCGGTGGTCCATGATGATCAGGTCGGGCTTGGGGTCCATCGCCTCGAACTTGAGCACGGCCTCCTCCCCGTTGAATGCCGTGTCAACGATTTCGTGCCCGACCATCGACAGGAGGTCTGCGTACAGGTCCTGCAGGTAGACCTCGTCATCGACTACGAAAATTGTCCCCACGGCGGCCACCGAGAGAGCACACTCCCCCGGGTTCGGGCCCGTGTTCCTGGCTCTTGAGGCTTTCGCCATATCCCTGGGTACGGCTCGCGCTTGCGTCCGGTCAAGGCGCCCGTGATTCCCAGGCGGTGAAACACATGTACGGCGGTCCTGAAGAGCGCCTCCCGGGTGAACGGGTACTCCACAAACGCCGAGTGCGTCGATGAATATGGGCGACCTCGCACGTCCCTCGCACCGGGATCGAGGCTCCCGGCGGAGGTCTTGGGCCCTGCGTCCAAATCCCTTAATAGGGGCCCCCGTGTGCGCAGAGCCGGAGCGACGCTGGATGATCCCCACGGACCCGGGTTTCGACCCCGTGCACGCCGCGTACAACATCACGCGGAAGAACCCGGCGATTGACTGGGAGATCGAGATGCTCGAGCACCTCAAGTCAGGTGATGACGCGCGGGCGAAGCGGTGCGGACTCAAGGCGGCCGAGATCAACCTCGAGTTGGCCGAGGCGCCGGAAACGGACGCGGCGACCGCGACGGAACACCTCGCCAAGGCAGCAACCCTCCTCGAGCAGGTGAAGGAGTTCGAGCGGGCGCTCCATGCGTACGAGCGCGCGCAGGCGCGCGACCCGAGACCGATGACGCGCATCATCGAGGGGGTACGCTCGACTTCGCCGCTTAGGCACTTCCACCTGGCGCGCCTGGCGGGCAAAGAGGACGAGGGCCGAGAGCGTCTAGAGGGGGAGGCCGCGAAGGCGGAGGAACGCCTCGGCCAAGCCGAGGCCGACGGGCGGTGGCGGGAAGCGCTGGACGAAAGCGGGTTCCTGGCGGACATTGCCGTGGCCCTTGGGTCGCCAGGCGAAGCGGTCCGGTGGTGGAAGCGCGCCGCGGCCACCGGTGTCGAGGCGGGCAAGCAGGCGCGGTCGCGCCCGGACGACAACGACGGCGACCGCTACGAGCTCTCAAGGGCCGCGTTTGACGAGGCCCTCACGAGCGCGCTTCGCGCGGGGGACGACGCGCTGGTTGTCTCGACCTTCGGAGCGATGGCTCGTTCGCACGCATCGGCTGCGGAGTCGATGGCAAGCCAGGGCGAGAAATGGGCGGCTTTCCGGCCGATGGAATGGCTCATCGAGGCGGGAGTCTTGCTCACGGTCGCGGGGGATTTCGCGGCCGCTAGGCGGACGCTGGAGACCGCCCAACCGCTCGTCGAGACGTTTTGGTCGCAGCAGCGGGGGCCGACCTTCTTTCGGATGATGGCGCACCTTTCCATCCTTTCGGGCGACCGCAAGGGAGCCGATTCCTGGAGGGAACGCTACCGGGCCAAGTTCGAGCGGAAGGAACGGTTTGACCCGGAGGTCGTGCGACCGATCCAGCTCGAGTTCGACGAGGAGTTCTACCGGATGATCGGCGACGAGGCCGGCTACCAGAAGACGCTCATCGAGGTGTGCCAGAACCTAGAGCCCGGGATGCGAGAGGTGTTCGATGGCGTGGACAAGCTGCTGGAGGGCGGCCTGTACAGTGAGGCCCGCCGCCCGCTCGATGAGTTGGCGCCCGAGGCGAAGGACCAGCGCATTTGGAGGCTGCTATCGGGTTTCGTCGATTGGAAGGGCAAGGCGGAGGGAGCCGATTCGGGTCCGGAAGCGTTTGAGGACCACATGTGGCGTTCGATCCACCCCTTCTCCATCCCGCGCGGCGGGCTCACGTGGAGTGCGGTCTTGGATATGCTCGGCGCGGAGGAGGACCCGATCGACCTCTACCCCCTGGAGCGCACGTTGGCCACCGTGCGCGGAGCGCGCGAGCGCGCCGAGCGGGCCTCGGGCGAGTCGCACCCCTAGGGTGGGGCGGGGGGACACCATGCGGTTCAGGCCCAAGCGGCGGCACGCCCCGCCGGAGCATGGAGGCGCCGGTTCATCGGGCCCCGACGATGGACCGGAAGGAGTCGCCACCGAACCGCCGGAGGACGCCGCTGCCGGAGGCGCCGAGCGCCGCACGGCGGTCGAGTGGGCGCGCAAGCACCAGATCAACTCGGTGATGGCCGAACGAGCGGCGATGTATGCCGGCAAACGCGACGAGCCCGTCACCGAGGCGGAATTCCTACAGATGATCCGCAGGCGTGACGTCTGAGACGCCGAGCGGCGCTACGGCCTCATGACGACCTTCCCGAACTGCTCGCCAGCCTCCAGCCGCGCAAACGCCCTCTTGAAGTCCGCCATCGGCCGGACGGAGTCCACGACCGGCTCGAGTTTGCCGTCAAACACAAGCTGCATCACCGTCTCGAAGTCGTTCCAGGTCCCCATCGTCGAGCCGTGTACGGTGATCTGCTTCCAAAAGAGGACATTGACCTGGGCGCCCGGGTTGTTCCCCGTCGTACCGCCGCAGATCACAAGGCGCCCGCCCTTCGCAAGGGACCGGAGGTTTGTCTTCCACGTCTCCTTTCCGACGTGGTCAACAACGACGTCGACGCCGCGCTTGTCCGTCAACTTGTAGACCTCGCGGTCAACCTCCTGGGTCTTGTAGTTGAACACGTGGTCGGCACCGATCTCTCTAGCGCGCTTCTCCTTGTCCGGGGTAGAGGTCGTCGCGATGACGCGGGCGCCGTGCAGTTTGGCGACCTGGATGGCCGCAGTCGACACGCCGCCGCCCGCGCCGTTTACCAGGACCCACTGCCCGGCCCGGACGCCGCCGCGGACCGAAACCATCCTCCAAGCCGTCTGGTAGACGAGCGCCGCGGCCGCCGCCGGCTCGAACCCAAATCCGTCGGGTACTTTGAGGAGGTGTTTCGCTTGGCAAGCGAAGGACTGCGCGAGCCCGCCGTCGACGTGCTCCCCGATGATCCCGTAGCGGGAGCAGTAGTTGATGTCCCCGGCCCGGCAGAACCCGCAGGATCCGCACCACAGCGACGGGTTCACGACGACGCGGTCGCCCTCCGCCCAAGCGCCAGCGTGTGGGCCAACTCGGTCGACGACCCCGGCGATGTCTGAACCGGGGATGTGCGGGAGCGGGACCCTGACGCCCTCGATCCCGTGCAGTGTCCAGAGGTCAAGGCGGTTCAGCCCGCACGCGGCGACCCTCACCCGGACGCCGGCCTGCGGCGGCGCCGGCTCTTGGACCTCCGCAAGTTCGAGTTTGTCGAGACCGCCATGCTCCCTGTGGAGTACCGCCTGCAATGTTGCCCCCCTCCGGGGAAATCTCCGCTCTGGATAAGTCATTTGCGAGCGCGCGAAGGCGTAAATAGCGCCCGACACGTCGTCCGTTTCCCGATCGGGTGGTGTGAATCGGCAAGCAAGAGGACGCCCCGCCGGACATCCCAAGCGACCACCGCTTCCTCGGGGTCGACGGCGCGCGGGACGAGGAGTTCCGCCGGGTGCTCGCGGGACTAGTGGCCGACCACCTAGCCTGGAGGCGGCGTTTCTCGACGGCCCGGGGCAAGCGCCGTGCTTTCGTGCCCCCGTCGCGCAAACTCGAGGAGGAGGCGGACGCGCTGCGCCAGCGCCTCCGGGGCTCGGCTCCCTTCCACTCGCCCTACTACATCGCGCACATGGCCAGCGACGTGCTCATCCCCGGCCTCCTCGGGTACATGGCCGGCCTTCTCTACAACCAGAACAACATCGCCTCCGAGAAGTCACCTTCGACGACGCCGCTCGAGCTCGAAGTGGCGCAGCAGTTGGCCGGCCTCGTTGGGTACAACCCGAAACGGTTCTGGGGCCACCTGACCTCGGGTGGCACGGTCGCGAACTTCGAGGGCCTATGGGCGGCCCGCAACCTGAAGGCGTTCCCGTTTGCCGCGCGAGACCTGGCCCTGCGGCGCGGGCTCGCGTTCCGGGTCCGCCTCCCCGACGGGAGCAGCGAGGACATCCGGCGGCTCTCCCCCGTGGAGCTCCTGAACCTGCCGGTTCCCGAGGTCATGAGGATGCGGGCGCGCCTCGAGGAGCGTGTTCCCCGCCGGGAGGTCGTGCAGACGCTTGCCTCCATCGGCCCGGCCGGGCAGGGCCTCGTCTCGCTCGGCGACCAGGGGGTCACGTCGATTGGAGCTATCCTGCTCCCGGGCACGAAGCACTACTCGTGGCTGAAGGTCGC
>CBEUCC010000019.1:0-29115 GCA_965541515.1 uncultured Thermoplasmata archaeon | reverse complement strand
GCGCGCCTGCGCGGAATCGACGCATCGGCAAAGATGCTCGCGCGCGCAGTGAGCCAGGTGGGGAGGGCCGACGGGCGGCTAGAACGGCCGATCGAGTTCATCCGCAGCCGCCTCCCGGACCCGCGGCTGCCGGCCCACACCGAGGACCTCGTGGTCTACACCTTCCCCGACCATACCCGCAATGACAAGCCACGCATCCCCGCAAACGACCGGCGCGTCGCGCGGGCGCTCTCGAAGATGGAGGACAAGGAGCTCGAGGACCCCCGGGAGGAGGAGCCGCAGGACGTCTTCGATGACCTCGCCTGGGGCCGTGCAGTGGCGATCAACCTGCGCCACCTCGTGCGACGCGGCGGGACGGTCGTGCGCGTCGACTACGCGGACTGCGAGATCGAGGACATGACGAAGGTCAGCCGCATGCGCGGCGCGTTCGAGGAGGGATCCCTGAACAGGGCCGTGACGGGCGTGCGCTCTACGACGCTCTTCGAGCTGGGCCGGTCGCAGTTCTTCCGCTCGAAGGTGTGCGAGGACGTCTTCCACCAGACGGGTGACGAGGACGACAAGCGCGGCGGGTTCCTAGTGACGGAGCTGCGTGCGGCCTGATCCTGCGGGACCAGAAACCGCGACCGGAGGGTGGCCCGGCGGCCCCCGTCATGCCTGGGGCCGGCGCCGCTGGCGCCAACGCGCGTAACCCGCAAGCGCTGCGACCCCAACGACTACCAGGACGAGGAGCAACAGGTCGGACCCCGCTCCGACAGTATTGGGAGTCGCCGGCGACCACCCGGTCACGTACACGGGTGGCGCGGAGACCGTGAGGTTCTCGTCGAGGGGGTCGACGGCCGTGAAGGTGATCTCGAACACCTCCGCTGCCGGCACGAAGAAGGTCGCGGTGCGCGCAACCGCGTCGATCTCGACGCGCGAATCGGACGCGCGCAGGATGAGGGAAGCGCGGCTCTCCTCGTCGTCGAAGAGCTGCGAGAGGTCGAAGACCACCGTGTCCCCGACGCGCACCGTCCGGTCGCCAAGGGCCCCCGTCACCGTGGGCGCGTCGTTGACCGGGGTCACGTGGACGATGAGCAGGCCCTGGGCGGCGTCGCCGCCATCGAGCACCGTGATCCACACGTGGGCCTCTTCGACGCCGTCGGGGAAGAGGAACGTGACGACCGTCCCGGAGACCGTCGCAAACGCCGAGTCCGCGAGCACCGTGAGCCCGCCAGCCTGCGCGTTGAGGATGTAAGTCGCCACTTCGAATTCGAGCGGCTCGTCCTCGCGTGCGTACTGCTTGGGCAGCGGAGCGAGGTCAAGGCCGGTCCCCGGCGTCCGGACGCGCACTTCGATGTCCTGTCGGCGGGTCACGCCGTCGAGCATGGCGGTGAGCTCGACGATCTCGCTGCGGCCCTGCCACGACGTGTCGTAGAGGATGGTTAGCGACGGACCGGGGCCCACCGTCACGCGCGGGGAGCTCGCGGTGACTTGGACCGCGGAGGCCGGCCGGTCCCCGAGGTTGTGGAAGTACGGGGGGAGCGAGACCGTCAGCGGGACGCCGGCCACCACGATGAAGTTGGGGACGCCGCCGAACAGGAATGCGTCCTGCCAAGGGACGACGGTGACCTTGAGCACGGAGGTGAAGGACTGGCCGCGCCACCGGGTCGTCAGGAGAATGGGGTCGGCGCTCACCCCGGACCCCACCGGGTAGAGGAGCGTCACGACGAGCCCTTCCGTGGTCGCGTACGAGGAGTCGGCCGACAGGGTGACCTCGCTCAGGGGGTTGGCGCCATGCACGAACGGTGTGAGTGAAAACGTGTAGGGCTCGCCTTCGAGCACCGTCACGGCGGGGAGGGGGTCGACCGTCAGGACGGACCCCTGGCGGTGGACGAACACGCTCAGCGCGTCGGACGAGGACGCTGCGCCCTCGCGGGCGGTGACGGTCACCTCTTCGGACGGCGGGAGGTAGGTCGAGGGGTAGAGCAGGTGGAGCGTGGTGCCTGTCACCCACGCGCGGGGCGAGTCCGTCTCGAGCGTGAGCGCGCCCAAGTCCTGCACGTGGTGGAGGTAGGGCCGCAGGTCGATCAGGACCTCCAGGCCCTCGACGACGTCGACGTCCGGCAGGTCGGCGATGAGCAGGGTGGAGCCGAGGCGCACGACGGTGACCTGGATCGTCCACGACGCGGTCGCTTGGCCCTCCGTCACCGTGAGCAGAACCGGGAACAGGTCGAGCGGCGTCCCCACGGGGATGAGGAACGTGACTTTCAGGCCCGCCACCGTAGCGTAGGGGCTGTCCGTCGTGAGCGTGATATTCGCCATCGCCTGGGCGTTCTTGACGAACGGTTCCACGTCGAGCGTCTTGGGCACGGTCTCGACGACCTGCAGGTCGGGGACGCCCACGAGCGCAAGCCTGCCGGTCCGGGGGACGACGAGGATTGGGAGCGAGCCGGTGGCCGACGCGCCGTCCGGGTCGGTCACGGTGACCTCGACCTTCTCCACCTGGACGCCCGATCCCACGGGGAAGAGGCCGGAGACCACGGTCCCAGAGAGCGACGTGTGGGGGCTCGTCGCCGTCACGACGAGGCCTTCGAGCCCGTCGTCGTCCACGATGTAGGGGGCCAGGTCGAACGAGAACGGCACGCCCTCGTCAACCGTGACCGTCGGGAACGGGAGCAGCGTCGGCGGGTCGTTCGTCGGCAGGACGGTGAGCAGGATGTCGACCGTCGCCGAGAGCACCCCGTCGCTCACGGTGATGCCCACGGAGTGGTCGCCCACGTGGGCGGCGGTGGGGGTCCAATGGATCGCGCCGGACGTCGCGTTGATCTGGGGACCGCCGGGGAACGATGAGAGCGTCCACGTGAGCGGGTCGCCGTCCACGTCCTCGGCCTGGGGGAAGATCTGCCAGGGCTCGTCCTCGTAGAGCACGTGCGTCCCGACCAGCGGGCCAAGGGTCGGCGGGTCGTTCACGGGCCGCACCCACACGGTCAGGACGCCCTCCGTCGAGAGCCCGCGCTGGTCGGTCGCGCGGACGGTCACCCTGACGTAGCCGTTCCAGTTGTCGTTCGCGCTGCCGGTGGCCGCGTCGACGTTGAGGTGACCCCCGTTTGTCGTGACGCCGATAATCCCGGCGGCCGAGTTTGCGACGATCGTGTAGTTGAGGTAGGGCCCCCAGGTATAGTCGTCAATGAAGGCGGCTGATAGGTTGAACAGGTAGACGCTGCGCGTGTCCTCGTCGAGCGCGATCTGGCCCGGCGGGGACTCGAATTCGGGCGGAAGGTCGAGTTCCACGCGGGGCGCGTGCAGGATGAGGGTGCCCCGCGTGGCGGCCGTGACAGGCAGCGGGATGGAGACCGTGCCGTCGGACGACGGGTTCCCGGCGGCGCGCGCGGCGTCGAGCTGGTCCGCGAAGTCGATGGTCCTAGCGGTGTAGGCATAGAGGAGGAAGATGCGGCTGAGCCGGACGAGCCCGTCCGTCTCCGTCGAGATGTTGATGGGGACCGGGATCATGGCGTTTCCCCACGCGTCCTCCGCCGGCGGGATCACGAACACGAGCCCGTTCAGGTAGTCGTTGAAAGCCTGCGAGAGGCCGCTCGTGATGTTCGTGTATCCGGGCCCGCCGCCCGCGAGGATTGCCTCGGGCGTCCCGTCCGCCCCCACGTCGATCGTGATGTTGGTGGGCCAGGACGCCCTCCCCTCGTAGTACCAGAACCGGCCCTGCCAATCCCCGACGATCATGTCGAGGTCGCCGTCCAGGTCCATGTCGGCCAGGAACGGGGAGGGCCGGCTCGAGTTGCCGTTGTTGGGGAGCGGCACGTCGTCAAAGGCGTCCGAGGCTTGGAAGGAGGGGTTCGTCTTGGTCCCGGTGTTCTCCCACATCCGGATCATCGAGGTGTTGAATCCCCAATTCGTGCCCACGAGGTCCGTCTCATTACCGATCACTAGGTCGAGGTCGCCATCCCCGTCAAAGTCGGCGAAGTTGGGGGCGGCGTACGCGCTTGCGTTGATCGCGCGGAAGAGGTTGTTGAACCGCCAAGCGGGGTTCGTCGCGCTCCCCACGTTCTCGTACATGGTGAGGCGGCCCCGCGAATCACCGATGACGAGGTCCATATCGCCGTCGTCGTCGAGGTCTGCGAACGTGGGCACGGGCATCGGGTCCGACGACCAGTTATGGTAGCCCGTCGCGTTCGAAGTCCAGCTGGGGCTGTAGATGGTACCGCCGTTGATCCAATAGCCCGGGGATGAAACGGCTCCGCGCCGACCGCCCATGACCGTCAGGTCGAAGTCCCCGTCGCCATCGAGGTCGGCAAGGGCCGGGCGCAAGTACCAGGCGGGGGTGATGTTCTGGACTCCCGAGGAGTCGAGGACAAACCGGAAACTGCTGGCGTTGCCCGTGTTCCGGTAGAACTTCGGGCCGGAGCCTTGGGAATTGTTATAGTCGGTCCGCCCGCCGCCGACGTAGAGGTCGAGGTCGCCGTCTGCGTCGATGTCGACGAGGTACGGCACCGCGCTCCCGTTGATGCGGAGCTGCCCGCCCCACGGAGCCGTCGAGTCGACGATGGCGACGGGCGGCAAGAAGCCCTCGTCACGAAACCCGTAGTCGACCCGGAGCACCGAGAAACTCACGTTGGCCTCGTACGGCAGCAGTACCTCGGTCGTCAGGGAGGCGGGGGCCGACCCGTTGGAGTCGAAGAGGAGGTGGTCGGTACCGTCCGCGAAAAGCATCTGCGAGCCGAGGCCCCCGTAGCCTGTGCCCGAGAAGCCCCAGACCTGGTTTGCTTGGGACGGGGTGCCCACATACACCGCCACGTCGGAGGGGCCGCGCCCCGCGGCGGTTTGCGCAGCGGACACGGACGCGTACGCCGAGACGACGCGCGATTCCTTGAGGATGGAGAGCGACGTGCCGTTGTCGATCCCGTTGGGAGCGACGAACGTGATTGTGCGCAGGGCGCTCCCGTCGGAGAACGTGGTGATCGTGAGCGCGGCGGTGGGCACGGAGAGGAGCGTGGGGGCGACCAGGAGGAGGGCGAGGCAAAAGGTAGCGGCGGCGGCTGCGGGGCGGGCGCCTTTCGACCTGATTCCCATCGGTTCGAGACCTCCCCCACTCTGTTGGCGGATCAGGTGCAGCGTGGCAGCGCGGGCAGTTGGCCCGCGGGGGGTCAATGTTCGGATTTGGTTCGCCGACTGCTCTGGGTGGTCGCCCGGCGGTGCCCGGAGCGAGGGCGCGTGCGGACGCCTTGTCTGCGTGGCCCGTCCCGTGGCCCTGGCTCATTCCGAGGGCTTCGCTCGCGGCGGGCGCCGCCGGAGGAATAGGACGAGTCCGGCAGCCGCGCCCGCGCCTACCACAAGCCCGACGAGCAGGGGGAGGACGTCACCCAGACTGCCAGCCCCCGTGGTCTCCGCCGGCTCGGAAACGAGCACCGTCCACGTGTGCTCTACGGCAAACTCCCCGTCCGTGATGCGGACACGCAGCTCGTGGCTGCCCACGTCCGCGCCTCTCGGACGGAAGACGAACCCGGCGCCGCTCCCACGCTCAACGCCGTCGACCGTCCAGGTGATCTCGACGGGCAGGACCCCGTCGTCATCGTACTCGACGGCAAACACTCCCTCCGATCCAACGGTCACGGCCACATCGGTGGTATTGGGCGCTGACCCCCTCAACACGGGGGCCGCATTCACCTGGACCACCGTCACGTTCCACTGCACCGTGACCACATGTCCGACACTCACCGCATCGACCGTGACCTGGTGCGTCCCGCGGGACGCCCACTGGAGCGTCAATTTGCCGCTCACGTTGCGCGCCTTGTTGTTGACGGACCACCGCAGGACGACGGGGTCGCCGTCCGGGTCGGCCGCACGCGCGCTGAAGGAAACCTCCTCCAATGCGTCAATCATCACGTCCCCCGGCTGCGGAGAGACGTCCACGAAGACCGGCGGGGCGTTGACGACCGTGACATTCCATGTGCGCTCCGTCTGCGAGATCCCATCCCGCACTACGAGCCGCAGCCGGTAGTCGCCGGCAGCGAGTCCCGCCAGGGTCAACTCGTTGGCGATCTCCCCCAGAACGCGGCTGTCGATCGACCACTGGTAGGTGATCGGGTCGCCCTCGCGGTCCAGGGCCGTAACGCTCACGACGCGGGTTGTGTTGTGCCGCATCACGAAATCTGTCGTCGGGTTTGCCCCGATGATCACGGGTGCGAAGTTCTTCACCGTCAGGCGGAATACGAAGATCGCGCTGGCCCGACCGTCTGAGACCGTTACGGAGAGTTCATGGTTTCCGTCCCCCAGCGGCCCGACCGTCACGTTGGGCTCGCTCCACGGGAGGGGCAGCATGCCGAGGCGCCATGCGTAGTTGATAGAGTCGCCGTCGGCGTCCATCGCCTCCACCGCCACGCTTACCGCCTCCGCCACGGAGGCCGTGAGATTCTGGGCGGGGAGGAAGGCCACGACGACGGGGCCGTCGTTCGTGCCTGTCACGTTCCACACATGCGAGACGCTCGCAAGGCCGTCGTCCGCCTGCACCACAACGGCCCGTTCGCCCAGCCCAACGGGGTCGAGGGTGAACCGGAGCGTTCCGTTGGCCGCCTCGGAGCCGTCCACAAACCACCTCACCTGTAGCGGGTCCCCGTCGAGGTCGGCAAACGCGGCGACGAAGTCGATAGCCGCCGTATGGCTCGCCGACGGGTCTCCGGCCGGAATCGCAGACGAGACCCGTGGCCCCGCGTTCGTGGAGGTTACAGTCCACGTGGCCATCGCTGACCCGTACATGTCCCGGACCGTGAGCGACAGGGTGTGCGCCCCCACCGGGAGCGCCGAGAGCCTGGCCATGGGTCCCGTCGCGTTCGCGATCGGTTCCCCGTCGAGCCGCCACTGGTAGGCAAGGGGTTCTCCGTCCGTGTCGACGACGACGACCGAGACCACCCGCGCGGCGCTATGGGACAGGTCGAAATCCGACGGGGGGTCGCGGGACGTGACCTGCGGGAGGGAATTCGTCGATGTGATGGTCCACGTCCAGCTCGCCGTCTCATACGCGTCCGAGACGAAAGCCGATAGCGAGTGGAGGCCGGGCGCTAGGTTCCCGACGGTGACTGTCGTGGCCGTTGAGGTCACCGGGATGGAGTCCAACTCCCACCGGTAGGCCAGGGCCTCGGCGTCGGGGTCGGTCGCAATCGCGGTGAAATTGAGTGAGGCCGTGTGCGACAGGCGAACCGGCGAATTCGGTGCGGCAAAGGTGAAGGCGGGGGGCCGGTTCACGTTCCATACCGTGATGTTCCACGTGTGGCTAAAGTTGAAATCGCCGTTCTCGACCTCCATTGTCAGCGTGTGGTTCCCGGCACTGGAGAAGTCCGTGCTGTAGTTGTACTGGAGCTGATCCCTCTGCGATGGGAGGGGGCTGGCGTCGAGCGACCATGTCGTGTTCACCTTGAGGTTCGCCGGGAAGACGGCGTAGGCTGCTCCGAACGTCGCCGTGGTGTTCTCGTCCATGGCAAATGCCGCCGCCGCCGGTGAGAACGTGACCGAGAGGGGGTTCTTGAGTTGCTGGGTGACCCGGAACTGGGAAAGCTCCACGTGGCCAAAGTGACTTGACGTCACTACGAGCGGGACGTCGACAGCCGTTGCGGTCGGGAACTGGGCCAGGGTCGCGGCGATGATCGCGTTGAGTCCGTCAGCAGGGATAGAGACGTTGACGGCTATATCGAAGATCCCGGAGACGTTGAACCACGGGTTCCCCGCCACGCCCAGCCGGACCGTGACGTCCTCGGGAAACCCCCTGCGCTGTGTGGTCACGATGACGTCATCGACGATCGGGCCGCCCGCTGCCCCGGCCTCTAGGATGAGCGCGTATCGGACGGTGGTCCCGGTCAGCCCCAACGGCGAATAGGTGTTGTTCACGACCCGCGTCCACGAACTCCCGTTGTCGTCTGAGACTTCGATGGCCAGGCTACCTCGGGTGTCGGACTGGTACACGGCCACCGTCACCCCCGAGACAAGGTCTGGCGCCACGAGGGAGCTCGACTCGTATCGACCAATGGGGATGAGGGCAAAGAAGCCCAGCGTATGTGACTCGAAGACGGGAGCCTCGGATGCGGACGCACCCGCGCGGACGTAGACGGTCCACTCCAAGTAGCGCCCGGTGGGGATGGAGACCTCAGTCGGCCGTGTCGTGACGTTCTCCGAGGCCGACCACGAAGTCCCGTCCGCCGACGACCGCAGGAAGATCGTGATGCTCGTTCCCGGCGGCTCATAGGCCCGGTACGAAAAAGCCCCGAACGACGCGGGCCCGTTGGACCCGAAGTCGAGCGTACCGCGAAGTACCGCGGTGCTCCACGCGCTGTCCGCTCGGCCGATCTTGTACTGTGAGCCGCCGGAGTAGAACATGACCATGTGGTCGGCGTTGAGGAAGACGGTCAGGTGGAGCGTACCGTATGTCTCCCAGGACGCAAGGCTCCCCCCCAGGACGACCCCGACCTTTGTGAAACTGAGGCCGTCCGAGGACGTGGCTAGCGCCGCCCGCCACCCTCTCGATCCCCCGGCGTCGGCTGAGTAGTAGAAGTAGTAGGTCGAGCCCACCTTCACGACGCCGCCGCGCGCCATGTCGGTGTCGTCGTAGGACCCACTGCCACCCCGCGTGAGCACCGGGTTGCCCGAGTACCGCGTCCAGTTGCGGCCGTCAGTCGACGTCGCGACGCCCATCGCCCGCTTGTTCGCCCCCAGTGGGCCGGCCGCGCCGGTGTAGTACATGGAGTACGTGCCATTCTCGACGAGGACGGCCGAGACGCCGCCGACATAGCCGCGGTCCCAGCCCGACGCGCTCGGCGTGATCAACGGGTTCCCTGCGTAGCGCGTCCAGTTGAGGCCGTCGGGTGAGGTGGCAAGCGAGATCCCCGTGATGCTCCCATTGCCCGTCTCGTAGTACATCAGGTACCCGGAGCCGGAGGGGTCTGGGATTACCACCCCAATCCCCACGCCCCCACTGTCCCAGCCCGACGAGCTGATCGTAAGGACCGGCGCAGCGCCCACCGTCCAACTGAATCCGTCGGAGGATGTGGCGAGGCCGATTTCGCTTGGCGACGAGCTGTCCCACCCGGTGAAGTACATCCACCAGGTGCTCCCGTTCTTCATCACCCAGGGGTTGATCACGGAGTCTGCGTACCAGGTCGAAGCCGCGCTCTGGAGCACGGGGTTGGATCCATAGCGGGTGAAACTGGCCGGGTTCGAACCGATCGTCAGCGAGCCGTTGGGCAGAAAGGTCGGGTTGGTGTAGACGCGCGTGACGCCGGACCCGATGAGCGTCTCGCCCGCCTGCTGGCCGAGCGTCACCCACCGCACCCCGGTCACATTCGTTGCCGAGGCGGCCGTGAGGGTGATTCGAACGCGCAGGGCCGGCAGGGCGGTAGCGTTGAAGGGGATCACGCCACCGACGAGTTGGGGCGTGTAGGCGAGGGTGCCGTTGGGGTAGAGGAGGCTCGCGCTGATGTTGCTGCCGGGGGGCAGGTGGGCCGACGCCATGAGGGTCCCCCACCCTGGTTGGGGCGCGTTGATCACCCCGGAGGTGAACGTCCCGGCGGTCGTGTTGTCGAGGACGAGCCTGTCGCCGGCCGCCACCATGCCGCTAAGTGTTGCGTTCCCCCACGCGTTGCCCACGTTGAGGTAGACCACCGTGGAGGAGCCCCCCAGGGCGATGGACCCGGCTTCGATGGAGAGGTTCTCCGCGAGTGTGTTCGTGAGGAAGTCGAAAGTCGAGGTCTCCTGGGTCGAGACGTTCACGGCCCCCGAGCGACCGGCGACGACCATGCTCGCTTGCGAGACGGTGCCGTTCGTGAGGAGGTGGAGGGAGGGCCCGGTGAGCTCGGTGACGCCCGGCGAAAAGTACAACGTCGCGGTGTCGGAGCCGTCGGCGAACCCCCCGGCAAGGAAGGGGTAGGCCGCGGTGGGGACGGACGACAGCGAGAGCATGAGCACGCACAGGAACGCCGCCGCCGCCGCGGCGATTCCCCTTCTACCGGAACGCGAACCGTTCACGAGTGGGTTCCCCCGGGCGCAGCAACTAGCGTCTGCCCCCGATAATAATACTAGCGCGAAGAGGGACCCCGGTCGAGCGTCGTTTGGGGCCATCGGCGCCTAACCGCGTACGTACCAATCAAGCGGGGCAGTGGAGCCGCCCCCCGCCGCCACATTGATTTGGGAGCAGCCCCCCGTTCCCCGCGATGGAACTCCCCCAGTGGTTCCTGGAACCCTTCTCGTTCCTCCGGTTCGTCGTGCCGGGGTTCTTCATGCTCGCACTTGCCACGGCGTTCTTCCCGCAGGCGGTTGGCAATGCGTTGGACGGCATGTGGGTGGTAAATCGCCATGAGGGACTCGCGATCCTCGTCCTCCTCTTCTGGGCGCTCATCATCGGCGTCATGCTCAACCTCTCGTACCGGCTCATGCGCGAGACTGTGTTGCGGCCCCCGCACCCGGCCCACGACGCGCTACGTGAGGCGCTCGTGCGCGCGGGCCTTCCCGCCGACCGACTCACGCGCCACCAGATGCGCGCGGTCTACGGGGAGGCCTCGCACGTGCGGGGCGCAAGTGACAGGCACGGGGGAGAGCGGATGTCCCTCGAGCTTGGCTACACGGCCTGCCTCGCGCTCGCGGCGGCCGGCGGGTTCCTCATCGCGGGCCAGGGGGCGGGGCCGCTCGTGTCCGCGAACTGGATGGCGGCCCAAGGCGGCGCGTTCCTCGGCGCGGCCGCGCTCTTCATCGCGTTCCTGCGGTGGCGCGAGCGCCAACTCGCGGCGGCGGAGCTGGCCGGATTCCCCGTCGAGGACCCCGAGACGGTTGCGGCGGCCGCGCGCGCATGCCAGCGGTTGTGGGGGCCGCCCGAACCGCCGCAGGGGGTCGGTCCAGGCGGCGGGCCGCCCTAGCGCCCCCGGCCGATTCGGTCCGCGGCGCTAGTCCCGGCTCGAACCATGTCCTGCTTCTTCCGGCGGCCTTGCCCGGCGCCGCACCAGCATGAACGCCGCGGTCGCGAGCGCCGCCATGACGAGCACTAGCACCAGAAAATCAGCGCCGACGGGGATGGTTGCGGGTGCCCCGGGCCGTTCCGTTGGGTCGTCCCCGGGAACCGGCTCTCGGACCATTACCGTCACGTTTTGGGTCGTGAATCCGTCCAGGCCGTCCAGGACGGTGAGGCAGAGGACGATGTCTCGCTCGCGGTCGGTGCGCAGCTCGTCGCGGCCGGTAGCCGAAAGCGTTACCGTCTGGTCTTGTGAGATCGGGGGCGCCCCCTCCTCGCAGAGCGACCACCGGTACGCGAGGGCCAAGTCACCGTCATCCTGGCCGTTGGCGATCAGACGCAACGTGCCGTTGACCTGGACGACGAACCCATCCGGGTCGGACACGATCATCACGCTTGGATGTTGGTTGACCCGCACGGTCGTCTGGGCCGTCCCCGCCTGCCCGCCGACCTCCCGCACCGAGACCTCCACGACCGAACTGCCGCGCGCCAAATCCAGGGTCGCGCCGAACTCGGCGCTCCAGGCATCGGGGGTGGAGGACGTCACGGAGAGTGGCTGCCAGGGACCGAAGTCGGGATCGTCCGGTCCCCGTACACGGTACGTGGCGCCGCCCTCGGTCAGGTCGAGCCCCCGCTGGGCCACGCCCGGAGGGCTGCCTTCGTGGGCAGATACGACGAGGTTGACGGGGACCAATGGCAGGATCGTGTCCGCGCCGGGCAGCACCAACTCGATGACGGGAGCCTTGGAGTCGAGGCGGACCTGGAAGGGATCTGAGACGTAGAGCTCGTCGCTCGCGTTGTTCGACGCCCGCCATTGAACCCAGTTCTGGTCGCCCTCGGCGAAGGTCACCGCACCGGCCGGGTAACCGCGAGTCGCGGTTATGTTGATCGAGCCGTCGGGGTTCTGGCCGAGCACGAATCGGCAAACCCCTATCGGATCCCCTGTAACAGGATCATTCCGTGGGCACTGCGGTGTCCAAGGCCCGAATCCAAAGAGCCCCTCGTACGACGCGCGGTATTCGAGCGAGCGGAGGTTGAGGCTACTAGGGCCGGTGTGGATCCAGATGGCAGGGCGGATCGCTGGGTCGCCGATCCACGTGTTTGGATCCGGGTAAGGGTCGGAGAAGGTGAGGTCCTGCGTGTCCACCAGCAGGCGGTAGATGCGTGATTCCCCGGGTCCGTTCCCCACGCGGTCCCACGCGCGCCAGACAATGTTCGAGAGGTCGCCCTCCGGCAGGTCCACGAGCGCCTGGGCGACGACCTCGCTTGCCGTCTGACCGGGCAGCGCGGCCGCCGGGTACCACCGGACGAAGGGGGCTCCGTCGTACTCCCACGAGTACTCGATGCGCGCTGGGTCCACCCCGGACTGGTTGTCGAAGACCTGGGCCGCCACAAACGCGGGGGAGGATGTGATCCACTCGTCCTCGGCCGGGAGCGGCGCTCCGAATGTGGGCGGGTCTGCATCGACGCCGACCGTGAACTGTTTTGGATCCGCCACATACGGACCTATCGCGCCCTCAACCTCAAAGGTGATTCGCAGATCGCGTTGGGTCACGGAAGGCGCCGTGATGGCGACCGCAGGGGAGGACACACTCCACACGCCGACCTGGAGCCCCGCCACACGGACGACCCAGGTGCTCCCCGCCGTTGGCACGACCGCAGAGGGCAAACTGTCGTAGACGAGACGCAGGCCCGTGAAGTTGACGCGCGCGCCCGCGCGCACCCAGTCGCCATCCGCGACCGCCCGGCCCTCGCTCTCCGCGTAGAGCGGGCCCTCGATGTGGACGGTGGGGGCATAGAGGGCAGCCCGTGGGTGAACGGCGCGCTCGTCGAGGTGCGACCCCACCCACCGGGCCTCAAGTCCGAACAAAGTGTTGTGCGGGAGCGACCCGTTGAAGCGGACGGGGATGGAGGCGAACCAATACGCCCCATCGGCGCCGTCGCCATGCATGATAGAGGAAGGCCCGTCGATCGCCAGGTCCGCCGGCGACGAGGACGTCGCAACGGAACCGCTCTGCTGGATGTCGACCCAGAGCGGGCGCCCGAAGTTTGTGAGGTTGATCCGTAGCGTCGACGTGTCCGCAATCGTGAGCCACCCCTGGACGTGGATCGTGTAGTTGCGGTACTCCGGCAGCACGATGCCGCCGGTGTCGGTGTCGATCCAGATGCGGTATTGGTCGCGCAGGGCCTGGGCGGATAGGAGGACGGCGACGAAGCCGCTGTCCGGGGAGTTTGGCGTGCTGTTGGACTCGTAGTAGCCGACCGTGATGTCAAGGCGGCCATCACCATCGTAGTCGGACTGCAGGTTGACGCGCAGTTCGTCGGGCGAGGCGCCAGGGATCGGGCCGGTGATTCCGATCCTGCGCGAAAACGACGGGGCGGCGGCTGCCACCATACAGCTCACGCCAGGGCCTGACTCGCACCACGAGGGGTTCAGGAATCCGTCCACCAGGATCTCCGCCTCGCCCTGGCCGGTGGACCCGTATCCGATCACCACGATATCGGCCCGCCCGTTGCGGTCGATGTCGCCCGCCTGCCACCGGGAGTCCGTCGTGTCGTAGATGACTCCCCCCAGGACAGAGATGCCCCCCTCGTGCGAGAACAAGGAACGCGGGTTCCAAAGTCGGACCTCGAGGACTAGCGGGGCGTTGCCAGGGCTATCAACCGCAACCCCCGGGTAGGCGGAAAACGCGATGTCCGGGTGCCCGTCGCCGTCGAAGTCTGCGACCACGACGTTACTGGCGTTGAGTAGCACGCGGTACGGATTCTCCGTCTGCGGCCCGTCGCGGCTGCCATTGTAGATGGTGAGTTCCCCCGGATACCCGGTGTTTGCCACCACGGTCGGCGGTACCCACGTAACGATGTCCGCGAGCCCGTCGCCGTCGAAGTCGGGCGCGGCTAGGAAGCGCGGGACCCGTGGCGGGTCGGTGGGCGGGTTGGCCTCAGGGACCGACCACGAGGTGGCGCCTTGGTGGAAGTACGACCCGTTGAGTCGGTAGAGCGTGAATTCTGTCCGAGCCGCCTCCCCATTCGGCTCGTCCCGCGGGTAGACCGATTCGCCGAGCACTGAGGGCTGGTCGCCTGGTCGTGTTGGTGGAACAAGGTAGACCGTCGTCGGTACCATTTGGCGCAACGATTGGGGCATTTTTGCCATGTCGTGCGTGGTAAGGCCACGCAGGCGGTTGCCATACGCAAGCACGCTGTAGTTCTGTACCGCGAACCCACACGGACGGCCCGGACCGCCCTCAGGGATTTCGTTGCATGTATTCCCAGCCCGGTACCAACCCGCGACATCGTCCCGGCCGTCCCCGTTGGCATCGATCCCGGTGGGTCTCGTGTCGGCCGCAAGCGGTGTGGCCGTATCGTGCATCCCGTCCGGAAGTCCCCCACTCGAGTGTGGATCCCACGGCTCGGCCGGGTCGATGCCCGTCGCCGACCCGTTGAAGAGCGCGTACCCCCAGCTAGATCCGTTGTAGCCGCGCCACACAAGGAGGTCGTCGAACCCGTCGCCGTTCACGTCCCCGGGCGTCATGAACAGCTGCGGGCTGACGGAGCCATTGCGCGCCGTCTGCACGACCTGCCACCCGGGCGCGTCGACGGTGAGCGGCTCCGCGCCCGCGGCCGTCGGGGGGAGGAGCGTAAGCACAAGCAGCAGACACACGATCCCAGCCTGTGCGCGTGGGGCCCGCATGGACTTTCCCTGGGTGCCGTGCAACATAGACCTTTTGGGACGATACGCCAACGGAGCATGAATCCCACCGGTTGCGCGCAGCGCAAATGGGAGAAGTCACCAGGGTCGGCGGGCGCTCTGAACCCACCCTTGCGCCGGCTTGAGCCGCATAATGACCTCCTCCCGGGGGGCGACCCCGCGATGGAGACCGCCTTCTCCTCCCGGAAGCGCACCGGCCCGTTCTCCTTGAGCGCCCGGATGGAGGCTTGGCTAGGCCCGATCGTGCCAAGCTGGGCGGAAGGTACATATTACCGGATGGTAAGAGTCTTTACCAGATGGTATAGAATGCGGCTAAACCACCCCCTCGATGGGCTCCTGTTCAGCCGGACGTCCACACGCGTCCTGCGGGAGCTTTGCCTGTACCCCAACCGGCAGTTGACAAGCAACGAGGTAGCACGGGCCTCCGGAGCACCCACCCACCGCGTCCTCGAAGTCCTGCGACGGTTTGAGCTGGAAGGTGTCGTCAGTTCCCGAGTCGTCGGTTCCGCGTACTGGTGGACTGTCAAGGGAGCTCATCCACTCGTCCGGGCCGCCGCCGACCTTTTCCGCAGCGAGCGGCGGGTCACAAAAAGACTGGAGAAACTTGTCGGGGGCGGGCTCGCGGATAGCGGGGGCGTTGAACGCGTGGTCCTCTTCGGATCGGCAGCGAGGCGGGAGGAGGAAGCGTCGAGCGACGTGGACCTCCTAGTGGTTGTCCCTAAGGCCCGCGACCGCACGCGGATCGAAGCGCCCCTGCGGGCCCTGCGCGAGCGGGCCCGCGAGGAGTTCGGAACCCGCGTGCGGCCGCTCGTGTACACGCGGGCTCAGTACGCCCGCAAGCGGGGCAAGCCGCTCATCGAGAATATCGAGCGCGAAGGGGTCGTCCTCGTCCCCGCCAAGGAGTGATCATGGCAAGGATCAGCCGGCGCGCCGACCGCCGCGAGGCAGGCGCCTATCTGTCGGCCGCGGAGGAATTCCAAGCGGCCGCCGAGGACTGCGCCGACGAGGGCTGGTGGCGGGCGGCCGGGACGATGGCTGTGCATGGGGCTATCGCAGCCGGCGATGCAGCTTGCGCCTTCCACTTGGGGGAGCGCTCGACCGCCGTTAGCCACGAGGACGCATCTGACCTTCTCCTCAGATCCGGAGCCGATGGGGCTCGAGGTCGGGCCGAACAGTTGCGCGCGGTCCTGAACCTAAAGAACAAGGTCGAGTATGAAAGCCGTCCAGTTACTGAGGCGGAGGCCCGGGCCCTCATCAAACGGTCGCGGCGATTGTTGGAATGGGCGCTTCGAGTAGTCCCCAGGTCCTGAGTGGTGCTCTTGACCGCCGGGGCGGGGCTTGGTTGGGGGCGGCAACTCTTCCGTGATTGTGGCCGGGCGCACTCACGGCGGCATCGGCGTGTCGGTGGGCGTGTAGCCGACGTAGGCCGCGTCGACGGAGTCGCGGATCTCCTGGAGGCCCTTCCCCTGGGCAAGGCCGTCCTGCACGCGCAGCGCGATGTCAACACACACGTCGCACCGCGAACCGTGCTCGTCGAACCCCGACCCGTCGGGGCTCACGAAGCACGCGCGGTTGTCCGTGTGCCCCGGGCCCGACCCGCAGCCGCAGTAGCACGGCATCCACTGAAGGGCGGCACCGGCCTCGGAGGCCGCGAAGGTGTAGGCGGCCTCAATGTCCGGCGAACGGCGCGCGAAGGCGGGCATCCCCGACGTGTCCGCGGGGCCCGACAAGAGTACGGCAAAGGCCAGCCCCGCGAGCAGCACAGCGGCCACCGCGCCAACCCCTGCGCGGCGCACGAGCGCGCGGCGGCGGTGGGCGCGCAGGGCCTTGGATTCCTTGCGGCGGGCCCCCTTGCGTCTCTTGGCCGGGTTCGCCATGGGGCCTTCCGACGTTGCGCCCGGTAGTTCAACGGTGGGACTGTACCGCATTTACTCGGCGCAGGGGTGGGACAGTCCTAGCGCTCCAGCGCGTACACGTACTCGTCCACCGCCGGCCCCCCGCGCACCGAGACGGCCTCCTCGGTTCCTACCCGGACGAACCCACACTTCTCGAGGACACGCACGGACGCGATGTTGTCCTGCGCGACGTGGGCATGGAGCGGCCTACGGGTCTCTACCGGAAGGAACGCTGCAAGCGCCTGCGTCGCGAGCCCGCGCCCCCAGAAGTCCTTCCCGATCCAATAGCCCACCTGCAGATTGCCCCCCTGCTCGAAGCTGCAGACGTACCCAACGACCGCGCCATCGGCCACGACCGCCCGGGCGAGGTTCGTGGTGTCTCTCCAGACCTTCGCCCAGTGCTCGATGAAGTCGTCCTTGTCGCGCGGGGCGACGGCCGCCATCCGGAACGCTTCGGGGTCGGCCTGATGCGCGAAGAGCGTGGGGAGGTCCGCGTCGGTAACTTCGCGGAGGGTGACCGGGGGCTCCATGGGGGTGGCCTGCCCCTCGCGGACATCGGATATAAGGATGGACGGGGGGCAAGCGAATTGGGGCAGGGGTCGGGGGACTGCGGCGGCGGCCGGAGCCGATAAGTAACCACCCGCGATGTGTATTCACGAGATCCCGTGCGTGCAAACTTCATCCTCTACGTCCGCGACCAGGCGGCAAGCGCTCGCTTCTACGGGGCTGTCCTTGGCGCGCCGCCGCGGCTCGACGTGCCCGGCATGACGGAATTCGAGCTGAACGATGGCTGCGTACTCGGCCTCATGCCCGAGGCCGGGATCAAGCGGCTGCTCGGCGGGCGCCTCCCGGACCCGGCGCGGGCGCACGGCGTCCCGCGGGCGGAGCTGTACCTCACCGTCGACGACCCGGCCGCGTGGCTTGCGCGCGCGGTCGCAGCGGGCGCAGTGGAACTAAGTGCCGTGGCCGCGCGAGATTGGGGCGATGAGGCCGGGTACTGCATGGACCCGGACGGGCACGTCGTCGCGTTTGCGCGCCTGGGATAGCGTCCGCTGACCGGGCGCCTTGGCTGGCTCGTCCCATCACCGCTCCTCAACGGGAGCTCCGGTGGGGCCACTGGCCTCGGCCTCGACGCGCCCCCCGCGCCATGGGAGGGCTTTCGTAGGCGAGATGCCATCCTCGCGCGCGGGAGGCAAGAAGTGAACCGAATCCCCGTCAAGTCGGAGACCATCTCGGCCGTCGGCTACGACCCCGCCACGCGCGAAATGGAGGTGCAGTTCAACGACGGCTCCGTCCACCTCTACAGCAAGGTGCCCCCCAAAGTGCACGCCGAGTTCGTGGGGGCCAAGCGCCTCGGGTACTACTTCTTCAAGAAGGTGCGCGACCGCTACTCGTCGCGTGAGTTGAAGTGAAGGGCGGGCGGAATCCGCGGCCTCCACGAGCGCGTGAGGTCGCAACGCGCAAATCCGCCGGCGGTCGCGGTGACCCACAGGGATATCATGGGCGCCTCCGATGGCGCTCCCCGTGTTCCTCGGGATCGACGACCTCGTGTGGGAGGTCCTCAGCTTCGCGGGCCTCGTCCTGATGCTCGGCGCCTTCGCGCTCCACGGGGTGGGGCGCCTCGAGCACGGGCCCGCGTACTTCGCCATGAACCTCGTCGGCGGCGCGCTGCTCGCCGCCTACTCGGCAAAGCTTGGAAGCGCGGCGCTCATGCTCCTTGAAGGCGCGTGGGCCGTCGCGGCCGTGGCCGGGTGGCTCGTGTGGTCAAGGCGCCGGGGGCGCGGGGCGGGGGAAGATATCCGCTCCAGGGAACCGCCGGGCGAAAAGGAACGACGACCGGATTGACCTGGCCGCCGCGCCGAGCGCCTACTGCAGCCGCGCGTTTGGCATCCCGAACCGCGCCTCGAGTCTCGCGTAGAAGTCGTCGTCGCAGACCCAGGGAATGTCCAGGCTCCCTTCGACCTTGATCCGGCCGTCGACCACCAGCGTCGGCACGACCCGGATTTCGTACTCCTGCATCGGGGAAGCAGATGCGGGGTCGCGCACGTCCCGGACAACGAGTTCGCACGGGCCGCACTTGCCCGCTTCAATCTCGCGCCGAAAGGAAGCGCAAAGGGGGCACCCTCCCGTGAAAAGCTCGAGGCGGTGGGGCAAGGGTCGGGCTACGGGCCTTCCATCGCAAAGAGGCTTCCTTTCCGCCTCCCGGGCCGGGGGGGCCAACCCATCAGGTCCGTGCCTGGAAGAAGGCCGACAAGACCCGCCTAGACGGGCCGTCGCCATCCATGGCGGCGGTGCGCAGAAAAAGGGCCGAACAGCCGCACCGTGAGCAGTCCGCGCCCGGGCCGTAGCTGCACGGCTGCTTGATGGAGAGATTGTGGTCGAGCGCGACCGCCGTCCCCGTCCGGTACATGCAGCGGGCAGCAACCTGCGGGACATTACCGGGGCGCATCAGGTCGAGGCTTGCATCCGTGTTGAGGACGAACGAGTATTCCTCCCGGAGCCCGACCAACTCGTCCACGACGGCCTCCTGTTCCTTGGCGCTCAAGGCCCAACCCCCGGTCTCTCCTTGGCGCGGAGAATAGAGCCCGACGAGGAGCCCCGCAGCGCCGGCGCGGTGGAGGAGGGAAGCAAGGGGGCGCAAAGCACTCATGGTGGGACGTGTGACCGTGCAGTGGAATATCCGGTCCTTCCCACCGTCGAGGTTCTCGAGCACCTTGTCGAACGAGCCTTCGCCGCGCAGGAGGTCATTGGCCGGGGCGGGGCCGTCCAGGGACACGCCCACGCCACCGGGGAAGTCCTCGGGGATGGGTACGAGGCCGCTTGTGAAGAGGGCGTTCCTCCGGAAGAGGCGGGCGCCTTCGGTCACGAGGTCGGGCCGGGTCAGGGGCTCGCCGCCGAGCCACAGCATGCAGTCGATCGAGCGGGAATCCCGCAAGGCCGCGAGCCGCGTGAGGAACGTCTCGTCCGGCAGGTCCTCGCCGTCCGCGGGGTTCCGATAGAAGTAGCAGTGGGCGCACCGGGAGGGGCACTGGACGGTCACGTCGACGCTTGCGTAGGGCGTGGGCACCGACCTTCCCCCGGGCGGCGGGATGGCAATTCCGGAGAAATACCCTCCCCTTGGGGGTGGGGCTCGAGTGGGAGCGAGGTAGCGCCGAAGCATCTATGTAGGGCCCTCCCCCAGGTGTTGGCTGTGCAGTTGCCGACCTCCGCCACGATGAGGCAACTAGCGGTCATCGCGGTCGTCGCGGCCCTCTTTGTCCCGTGGCCCGCGGAGCCCGTGAAGTACGCGAGCGCGGCCATCCGCTTCCAGGAGGTCGGGCCCATGCCGGATGTGTACGCGTTCGAAGTGTACGATGCCGGGACCGGCGACTTCCTCTTCGCGATGGCCAACTCGGTGTGCCGACCCCCGACAGCCGAAGTGCGGGTAGACATCCCCGGAAGGGTCAGCCTCTTGATGGGGGGGACGCAAGCCCAAGCCAACCTCGACCAAGGCCCCGAGTTCCCGGCCGAGGACCGAGCGGCCTGGTGGGACGCGTGGCGCGAGTTGGACGAGGGCATGTGCCAGGAGGTCCGTGAGGACCCCGACGCGAGCCTCCAGTATGTCCGGTCCTTCGCAGGTCATGTCCCGGGACTCCCGGACGGCGCGACCGTCCAGCGGGAGCGGCCGCGGCTGCTCGTCCCGGTGTCGGACGTGGGGCCCGACCGGATCCGGGAGCACCAGGTGCGCGTGGAGGGCGGTGGGTTCGACGTGCGCGTGTGGAGTGGCGCGGGCCCGCGCGACGGGTTCTGTCCGACGGACCCCGAGGGGGGCCGCTGGCAACTCGCGCGGTCGTTGGACGATGACCGGTCGGTCAACGGGTCGGACCGCTACTTCATGCTGTGCGTGAGCTACCGGTATGTCGGTGAGTTGCCCGCGTCGCCTGCGTGAGGGGGGCGGGGGACGGCTCCTCCGTGGGCCGGCGGTTGGGTGGCGCGTCCGCCGGGGCACGGGGTGTTCTTGCCTCTCCCCTTCGCGGCTCCCGGGCGGCTCGGGTGGGGCGGGCGGGGACGCGCTCAGGGCTGGGGAAGCCACCGGAATTCAGCGCCCCAATGGCGCCGTGGATCCCAGAGACGGGGCGCGAGGCTCATATCTACGCGCCGATCCCGCCTGATCTTCCCTGCCTCCGCAGCGCTTAGCATAACGTAGAGGAGAATCTGCTCGTCGAAAGGTCCTTCATAGAACTGAAACCCCGTTAGAGAAACGCTTTCGTTGACCGCTTGAATTATTAAGCCGTCGAGCCAGCCGACGTAGTCGTCATTCATTTCCAGAGGGATTCTGTGGTGCTGCCCGCCGAGGTCGAAATGGACCTCAACGACCTTTGAAGGTGTGACCCACTCCGCGCGGATGTTCGCCGGCTTGAAGTGCCCCCGGGAGATGCGTGCCCAACCGGCGACCACCTCCTCCAACACATCCGTCCCGGGAGTCTCATCGATCTCCGGATCGAAATGCCATGCGCGGGTCTTGTCGAGGGAGAGGAGAGTCATTTCATGGCGCGGGCCAGGAACTTTTTCCCCTCGCGAGATGTGACCTTTCCATTCGAGGAACAGGTCTACGTCGAGGTCCGCGGGCATCGCGAGGTCGGCACCTCGGAAGAAATCGAGTCCCTGATAGTACTCTAGAGTTGAACTGAACCAGGCCCGCTGCTCACTCTCACTCATCCGCTTGGGTAGGATTCGGAATCGGCCCAACGCCAGCCCCCTTATCCATGGCGCCATTCCGGATGCTCACGATAATAGGTTGCGATGGAAGGTGGGAGGGCGAGGGCTACGCTTGGGGGGCGTCGCTGGCGGCGGCGGCGGGGGCCCTACCCCTGCCGACGACGCACGGCCCATCCGGCGGCAAGTGCCGCGACCGCAAGGCCGGCCAACACGGCCACGGCCCCGAGGCCTGGCGTGGAGGGAGGCTCGACCGGGGGCGCTTCGGGCGGGGGCTGCTCGATCGTGACCGTCCACTCCGCCGACACGCTTGCGCCTTCCGAGTCGGTCGCGACAAGCCGCACGACGTATTCACCGGGGGGGGTCGTGGCCCCGATCGAGTAGTCCGGCCCCGTCGTAGCTGTCCGCCGGCCATCGAAGTACCACATGTATTGGAGCGGGTCACCGTCGGCGTCGGTGGCAGTGACATGGAACTCCGCGGGCTCCCCGGCCTGCCGGGTGATTGCACCCGGCGTGGGGTCGACAACTGCGAACTCGGGTGGCGCGTTCGTGGCCCACACGGACCAAGCGAAGGTGGCCCTGACGCGGTTCGATGTTGCCCGTATCTCTACCGTGTGGTTGCCGGGCGCGAGGTCGGTGACGTCTAGCGCGTCTTCGGTGGCGCCGCCCACGACCTTCCCGTCAATGAGCCACTCGAACGTGATGGGGTCCCCGTCGGCGTCGGAGGCGTCCACTGAGAACTGGAGCACGGCGCGGTGGGATTTTGTGATTGATGGGCCGGTCGGCGTGGGCGAGAGGAGCGGCGGCGAGTCCGTCGAGTCGACGATCCATGTTGCGACCGCCTCGTCCGTCCCGTCGAAGACGGAGACGCGGACGTCGTGTCCACCCACCCTCAGGCTCGCCACGGTCAGCGACGGCCCGGTGGACGCGGCGGGCGCGCCGTCGACCCACCACGCAAAGGTCAGGAGGTCACCGTCCGGGTCCGTGGCGTCGACCGAAAACACCGTGGACGCGCCGTGCGAGACTTGGAGGGACAGCACCGCTGGGGCGGGCACGAGCGTGGGGGCGGCGTTGGTTATCACGAGGAGCCAAAAGGCGGTGACGGAGGCGTTCCCGTCCCATGCCGTGAGGCGCGCAGAGTGGTTCCCCGGCGAAAGCCCGGAAATGGAAATCGTGGATCCATTGCCGGCCTGGCTGACCCCGTCCACCTCCCAGCGGAGGTCGAGCGGGTCGCCGTCGGGGTCCGATGCGGCGGCCGACAGGGTCAGCGTTGACGCATGGGACGCCGTGACTGGCGACGGCGGGGTGGCCCCGGAGAACATGGGCGGCTGGTTGACGTGGTAGATGACGAACTGCACGGGGAGTGTGGCGGTGAGCCCGGACAGGTCGGTGGCGCGGGCCGTGGCGCTGAAGTTGCCGTAGGTACCGTTGTCCGGCACGTGGACCACAAAGCACCCCGTACCGCACGACGTAGCGGTGAAGCCGGGCGGGAGGTCCAGCGCGAACGTCAGGAGGTCGTCGTCGACGTCGGAGAACGAGGTCGCAAGGTCAATCGGCCCCGAGTCAGTCCCCTGGTCCCAGAGGAGGTAGCGCTTCACGCCGTCACTGACCGGCGCGTCGTTGACGGGCAGGACGGTGACATTGATGAAGACCTCTGCGACCTGCCCCGAGTAGCCGTCTCCGCCGGTCACGCGGACGGTGGCATTCCCCCACGCGTTGGGGCCGGGAGCAAGCGTGAGGTTGTCCCCCGAGAAGGACGTCGCTAGGGGGAGCGCTCCCGCGACGACCCCGGCCCCGTGAAATATGTGGTCCCCCTCCGCGTCGAAGAACCAGGTCGCGAGGTCGAACGTCGTCGTTGTGTCCTCGTCGAGGGTCACGTTGAAGGGGCTCTGGACGGCGACGGGGGGCACCCCGGGCAGCCGGACGAGCACGCTGTAGGAGGCGATGGCCGTGAGAATGTTGTAGGGGCCGTGGAGGACGTGGATCGAAAGGTAGACAGGCGCTCCCGTGGGGACGGTCGCAGGGATCTCGAGGTGCATGTTGGTCCCGCCCGCCACGCAATTGATGCATAGGGGGGAATTGCGGTCCAACTGGTTGTTGTCGGCCGAGAGGGGCCGGCCGGCTGCGTCGAAGAGGATGGCCTCGGCCTCGATGAGCAGGTACCCGGTCCTGGAGGAACCGTCGTTGTACAAGGTGCCGTTGAGCGTGAGATTGATGTCGACGGCCGAGCCGGTTGCGTTGAAGGTGTACCAGTCCACGAGGTTGTCGTCAAGCGACAGGGTCCCCGAATGCGTGAAGTGCGAGGGGACGAGGGTGGCGTTCTCCACGTAGTCGTCGGCGTTGGAGGCGGGCAGCGGAGCGCGCGTGGCACGGATCGTGCAGGAGACGTCGAACCACGAGCCGTTGGGAGGCGTCATGCCGCTGAACCCGAAAGAGACCTTTAGGTACGTGAGACCCTGCGATGAGTCGGCTATCTGGAGCGAGCGGCTGGCCCCCACCCCAGCGAGTCGGAATGAGTTGAGTTGCATGTTGGTGAACCAGGTCCCCGCCGGGAACCGGATGTCGCGCGTGTAGGTCGCGGGCGTCCAGCTGGGCCCGCAGTAGGGCTCCCCGTTGCACACAATGTGTACGACGATGTAGGACCCCGTGAGGGTGGAGTTGTCGATGTCGAATGTGACGTTGAGGTCCCAAAGGCCGTCCTGGCCGCCGACGAGCGCGTCGTCAAAGACGATGATTTCCGGGAAGGAGAGGGGGGTCCCCCAGAAGCCCGAGATTCGGGCAGTGACGTTCGCGCCGGGGGTGATGCGTTTCAGCGGGAAGAGCCCGACCGTGAGCGTTATGTTGGCCCCTGCCCCCGAGGAACTGTTGTCGGAGACCACCAGGAAGCGCTTGCTGGTATTGTCGTACACGACGGACGTCTCGTAGACTGTGGTGTTGACGCCGTCGAGGGAGTACGTGAACCAGGTCATGTTGGGCTGCCCGCCGGCGTCCGCGAGGTAGAGGCCGATGTCGACCGGACCGTCCGTCGTGATGTCAATCACAAAGGAGTCGGCGCGGGAGGGGATCGCTGCGTACCAGCGCACCTCTCCGGGTGACATGGAGATGTTCGCGTCCACGATCGGAGTCGTGACATCGGTCGCCGTCTGCCACGTGCTCCCCGCGGAGGCGGGGGGTGCCAGCGCCAGGAGCAGGAACACGAAGGACAGCGCAAGACCAAACAGCAGTACTGGGGCGAAGCGCGGGGCCGGCGCCCTGGTCGGCTGCTGACCGCCTATGTGCCGGGAGCGAGCCGCCGTTGGCAAACCGATCCGAGAAACTCGCCTGTGCCGGAGGTATAAGCTTGTTGTTACACTCGCTTGATCGCCGGGGGGGGGGGTCGGTGAAAGCCGGGTGGGATTTGGGGATCGCGGGCGCGTCCGCTGGGCGGTCGCCGCCCGTCCCTTCACGGCCCCTCGAGAGGAGCTCGGTTGGGGGTTGCGACCGGCCTTGGCTATCCTGTCGGGCGGGGCGGTAGGGGAGGCCGGTCGCCCGGGAGCCGGCGTCTCCTCGATCGCGCGGGCCGCCTCGTCCCTACGATGATGCGCACCACCCAAAGGCCGAAGGCCAGCGCAATCGTACGCCCCACGGGTGACCTTCGGCGACTAGTCCCGCCGGGTGGGGTCTTTCTCGTCACCAACCTCGGCGTGATGTTGGAGAGTCCCACCATCACCAGCACGACGACGACCCCCCCGTCGCCGCCAAACCACAATCCCCACGGCCGCCGCCACGACGCCGCCGAGGATGCTTGCGAGGACGAACGTGGCGCCGCCGATCGCGGCGTTCTCTGCCGGCGGTCGTTCGTCCCCACCACCGGGGGATGTTGGTGGGCTTCCAATCGCTAAGGCCGCGACCGCGTCATTGTTGGTCTCATCCGACTCGAACAGGACGCCCCAGCGAGGATCTCCCCCAGGGCCATCCCTTGGATCGACGCGCGCCTCAAGACGATGCTCCCCAGCTCCAAGCACCAAGGGAACGCTCACATTGAGCACGCCGGTGCCCGCCGGAACATGGAGCGAGTCGTTCCACACCCGGTGGCCGTCTAGGAAGACCTCTACGGCGACCGTCGCTGGCGCGCGCATTCCAAAAAACTCCACATGCAGCCTCGCGTTTCCGGACAGCGTGGGGTTCGCCGTCCCGTTGGGGATCGAGGCCCACTGAGCCAGAAGGTCGCTAAGCTCAACCGCGACGGAGAATGAGGCGCCCACTGTGGCGACGCGCGGGCTGCTCAGGCCAACGCTAACTTCAACGAGGCCCGGAAAGGGAGACCCAGGCACGGTGAACGTCACGGTCAGCGTCCCGCGACCGAATGCCTTGAGGCTGAGTTGAGTTCCCTCGAGCTGGCCGCTCCCTTCCCCGCCGACAAATTCGGCCTTCCAGCCCCACACCCGTGCGCCATCCGTCGAAGCTGCCAGAGAGTAGGTGTCGTCAGCGTTCCCGGGGTTTGCCACCTCGCCCGTGATTGTAAGGTCCTCGCCCGGCCCCACGACCGACGAACTTGCCGAGAATCGCCCGGTCAGGTCATGCCGTACCGGAAGGGTCACGTGAAACGTGCGGCGAAACGGGAGTTCCTGGCCTGCCACCAACGAAATGTCGACGATGTACGTTCCCGCCAGGCTCGATTCGCCAGCGTGGATTTCAACACGAACCGACGCCGTGGAAAATGCCGGGAAGACAGCCGCGGACGGGTCCATGCCGGCGGGAATTGCAGAAACCGACCAACCCATGGGGAACTCGAGAGGCTGCCAGGAGAAAGGCTCAGGCACATTGCCGAGATTCTCGATAGTCACCGCGAAGGTCGCCCACCCTGTTTCGTTGGCCTGCAGCGCGTCCCCCTGTACCGCCCACTTGACGGCGTGCACCGCTTCCACCACGAGGGAGAAGTTTGCCCGTCCCGTAGACCCGCCCTCCGGACAGGCCGCCTCCACCACGACGTCGACCCGCTCGTTTCCGAGGGCGCCGGTCGGGGCCAAGAAATCCACCTGGACCTCGCCGGTTTCCCCCCCCTCCAGAGGGATCACGGCGGGCAGACCCATCGAATACCAGCCGGCGGGAAACGCCTGGACCGTGTCCAAGCGGCACTCGACTGGCTCTCGGGCGTTGCCGACATTCGTGAGCGAGAGGACCACACTGGCGGAGCCGCCGGGGGGGATTTCAATCGTGTCCTGCGAAGGGCGCAGAAACGGAGAGACGACCAGTCCTACCTCCACGCAGAATCCGCCGGAGGCCCGCGCGAAGGGGTCAACCGCCGTGCTAATGCTGAACACATCGCAGTAGCGTTCCTTCCAGCTGGCATCGGCGGGCGGGGTCACGTTGACCCAAAGGGGCTGTTGAGCGCCTGCGAGGAGGGACAGGTTCAGCAAGGAAAGCGAGACCGACCACCCGGGCGGCGGGCCTGAGCGGAGGACCACTGGCATTCCCGTCTCGTTGAAGGCGCCGGGGTTGATGACGAGGAAGGGGACCGAGGCCTGCGCACCCGGGAGTGCGGTGGCGTTGGCGAAGGCGGGTGACACCTCCACGCGGTGTCCCGGCGTCACGCGAACCACGACCGAGATGTTGGCGCTCGTCCGTGGCCAGCCGGTGTCGGTCGCTCCCACCGTCAGAACCCCCATGTAGCCGGGGGGATCCACCACCGGCGGGTCAATCCGGAAGTGGAAAACCGCCGACGCGCCCCCCGGGATTTCGATCTGGGACGGGAAGGGTGCGCCTGTGTCGTCCGTGCCCACGACGCTCCAGTTGGCGGGGCCTCCCAGCGAAGCGAAGCCGGAGTTGAGCAACAGCGGGACGAGGCCCGTACCATTGTTGCGTACCGTGACGTCGATTGTGGAGATTTCCGCCCGCGTGACATTTACCTCGGCCATCGGCGTTTGCAATTCCACGCTCGAGTGGCGTAGCCGGACCTGGCTAAGCATGATGTCGCCCGGATTGAAAGTCGAGGTGTTGCTGACCCACGCGACCCAAAGCTCCCCGTTGGGGCCGATACGCGCATAGGGCTCCGTTGAAGCGTAGGCGTCGTCCGCGAGCGCGATCACGTTGAGGTTCTGCTTGAGCGTGTCAGCGTCGAAGCCGGTGACGTAGATCTCCTCGCTTTGGGTCCCGACGTCGGCAAACATGACGACGAGCTCGTTTTCAGGACCGGCCACGGCGAAGGGCTGCTGCGGCGACGAAAGGCCGCTAAGAATGGTCCGGGCCGAGACCGACACCGAGCCCGACGCTGAGACCCTCGAGGCGCGCAGTTCCCCCGATGTGGCTACCGCCCAAACGACTGCGATGGACCCATCCGGGAGGATTGCTGCGCTGCGGTGATCGCCTATGGATCCGAGGGTCACAGGGCCCCAGATCACGGAGCCGTTCTCGTCGAAGGTGAGGAGGCGAACCGTACCGGCCTGGTTGCCCCACGTGAGGATGAAACGGGAGTGTGCGCCGTCCCAGGCGATGCGGGGCTTGACGTTCTTCTGCCCGTCATTGTAGAGCGACACGTTGCCCAAGACGGGCGTTCCATTCGCCGCGATCTTGCTGAACAGGAGTTCTGTGTTCTGCGTGGAGTCGTACCCGTCTGACCGGACGGAAACGATGGAGTCGTTGGGCCCGACGGCGATTGCGAAGGAGCCGATGGCGCTGGGACGGACGCCGCCGAGGTAGGCCTCGGATAGCGAGATCGACCCGTCCGGGTCAACCCGCGTTGCGAAGGCGACGGGGAGGCCGCTCTTCGAGAACGCGCGCGTGAGGCGCCCCTGCGAGTCCAGCGCGGCGTAGTTCTGGAGGTAGATGTCGGCGAGCTTGAACATGGGGTATTCGTTCCCCACTTGAGTCTCGGCGCTGATGCGGGTCGGCGCGAGGACCTCTTGGAGCGACGTCGCGTTGAGGGATGTCACATACGGCTGCGTGGCGGAGAGGTAACTGATCACCATGTCGCCCGTCGGGGAAAGAAACAGCTCGGGCTGGCGCTGATCCGTCGACCCCGCAAGAACCGGTCGGGTCCAGTTGAGGTCCAGGATCCGCACGGTCGGTGTGGCCACCGAGTGGTCGGCGGCGGTCGCCTGCGGCGCGCCCGATCCGGGGGGCGACCCGGCGGCAAGAAACGGGGTGACTACCAGCACCATCAGTGCAAGCCCGGCAAATGCACGCGCCGGCTTGGTGAGCGAATGGCTCCCGCCACCGACCGCGCGTGAGAGGGACGGACCCACGTTCTCGCCGAATTATCGCTGCCCGGTCGTTGCCTAATATGCTTGTTGTTACACCACCTTGATTCTCGGGGTGGCGCGGGGGTGTACGTGGGGGGCTAAGAGTGATCAAAAGTGGCGGCCTAATCTTGACCACCCCCCCTCGATCTACCCCCCTTCAGCGGGGGGATCGGGACACGCTTCGACTGGAAGACGCGAGCTCCATCCACGAGCTCGCCCGGCAGGGTCTGACGATCAGCGCGATTGCAAGGGAGACGGGTTTCGCCTGGAACACCGCCACCGAGTGCGTGGCTGCGCCGCCCCCTGACCTCCCACCCTCCACCTCCTCCCATGTGACCCACCCCCACAACGCCTCCCCCGACAACACCCCTAGGGCCACCCCCGGGTCCCACGCGCCGCGGGTGAGCTGCTCGGCGAACATGACGACCGCCACGAGGGGGGCGAGGGACGCGAGGAAGAGGAGGTGGATGTGGAGGGTGTGTGTGGATTCATGAGGGGGGATGGGTTGCATTGGACGTCCCGCACCCATCTGGCCGGGAGGGTATTTGAATGGGTGGGGGGGGGGGGTGAAAGTGCTGCGGGAATTGGGGATCGCGGGCGCGTCCGCTGTGCGGGTGC
>CBEUCC010000018.1:0-30519 GCA_965541515.1 uncultured Thermoplasmata archaeon | reverse complement strand
CATCGCGATGCGAAACAACTCCCGCGCTTTTGAAATCTCGCTCTCGAGTTCAGCCCCAATCTGCTCGACCGCCTTGGACCTTGCCTCGTCCACGGTCCTTGCCACCGCACCAGCAAGAGCCCGCTCCTCCTCAACTTCCCCGACTTTTGACCCCCCCAGTAGACCTGCGACAATCGCGGGCCAACTGAGGCCTGCACCAAATGCGATTGCAAATTGACCGGGTCCAAAGGAGGGGCTAGCGGCGATGTTTGCGACAACCGCAACGATTCCGCCCACGGCTGAATAGCCCACCCACGTCGACCACTCGTGAGGGAGAATCCCTATCCTGAGAGTTCTCAGTTTTGGGTCGCCCATCTGAAGTCCGTACAAGTAAACGGCGGCTCCCGCAACACCCAATGCAAAGTACTCGATAACGGAATAGGGATAGTCCATTGACTGCATCTCCCCCCACAAATTCACGACCTTGACGAAAACCTTTGCGGTGGAGAGCGGGCCCTACAAGCGCCGTAAGCACCAGTTACATTGGCTCTGGGCCCCCGCGAACAAACGCCGAGAGGATGGTGCCGCCTACGCGTTGGGAACCCATAGAAGGGATGGCCCGACTGCACCGGCAATCGCCGCCGAGTAGGTACCGAGGTGCCCCGCGCGCCGCATCTCGCACTCGGATGGGGAGCCGGAGATAATACGACCCTTTCATCTGGACTAGCGGGCCCACCTCGTGACGATATGCTCCTCGTTGGTAGAAGAGTTCGGTAGTCCAGGATAGGCCAACTGGGACGCCCGGCGCGCGCCCTCCCGGGGGCGCTCGGGGGAAAGGCACCACGGTTGGGTTCCCTTCACCACGTTCCGCCCGTGTACCAGCCGCGCTTTTCGATCCGGACTTCATACAACACACCAGGCTTCCCACGAGACGTCCTCTGCCGTCCATCCGTGCGGACGATAATGTCGCCACCGTTTTCGTACGTGTCGAACACCTTCCCGTAACTATTGAGCCGATCCCGCACTTCCTTCTCAAGGCGGTGGCTAGCATGCTCCGACGTAGACGCGAGGGAGATCCGCGGCTGCACGGCGTCCGCGATCTCCGGACCCGTCCCGCCGTCGCTCCCGTGGTGCGTAATCTTGAGGACGTCGGCCTTGATGAGCGCTCCGATGGGACTCGCGAGCAACGTGTTCTCGTACTTCGTGTACGCGTCCCCCGTGAACAGGAACGAGGCCCACCCATACCAAACGAGGGTGAAGATCGACTTGTATGCAGGCCTCGGCTTCCACCGTCCGTCGACGAAGTGGATCATCTCGACGTCGGTAAGACCACGGCCCGCGGCGCTCGCTGTTACGGGCACCACTTCAAGGCGGTTTGACCCAGATAGAGCGTCCATCCGTTCCCCCAGGGTGTCCGTCAGCCAAATCCCCATTTCCTCCCCGTTGTGGTACAGGACGGCATCTGCGGCGAGGGACGGGGGGTCGTCACCCGCAAGAATCGTCGATAGGGCGTTCAGGTGGTCCACGTGCGGATGGGTCGCGACAATGGCATTGAGCGCAATGCCCTCAGCGTCCAAGTACGCGAGCAACGCCCGACCTAGGGGTTCGTTCCGCTTCTTGACGACCCCACCGCCGTCGAACAGGACGCCCTCGTTGCCAAGGCTAAGCACGATCGCCTCCCCCTCGCCCACGTTGAACATACGCATCGTGAGTGCCGTTCGCTCAAACGTGGTCAGGGCCGTGCGGGACGGCGCCTTGGATCGCTTGATTCCTCCTTCGCTTACAAAATAGAATGTCATTCTCGTTCCCCGCCAATAGAGAACCTGGCAGGCATTAAAGGCTTCTTGAGATGGCCCGCGATTCGATCGATGCTAATGATGGCGCTTAACTAGTAGTTCTGGGGCCGGCCCGGCGAAAACCCGGCGGTTCACCCGCTAATAGCCTTCAAGTCTCAGCAACGCTTCGAACGCGCGGTGCTCGAACCGTACTGGTCAGCGGTTTCCCTCGCGGTTCTCGGCTCCTCCACGACGCTTCTCGCCCTCATCTACGCCGTACATACATGGACGGCGGCCTCCTACAAGGCGACTTCGCGTGAGCGGCAGATCAAATACGGGTTCGCGTACGCCCACAACTTCCGGCTACTGACCCGGATTTCCTTGGTGACTGTCGCGGCCGTCATATTGTCGGCAATGGCCTTGCTAACCGATGTTGGCGCGCTTGCCGCGGCTGGCGTGGGCGCGTTGGTCCTCGCGGGCGTTCTGGTCGCAATTTCGATAGTCGCCGAGAGCCAAGGGGCGGCCGAAGCGACGCTCTATAACTACGCGCTTGGGGTCGTGAAACAGCGGGGCTCCGAGGAGGGGCGTCGGGAGGTACCGCGGTTCGTCAATCATGAGATCCCAACGCTACCTCCTTCGGTTGAGGCCGAAGTGATCGAGATGAAGCGCCGGATACGCAAGGACAAGTCACTTTGGCCGCGTGACATTGATGAGCGGCTCAGGTAGGCCGCGGAGGAAGCCTACTTGGGGGACGCCTCGCGTAGCCGTGCTGCGGTTCGTCCTGCTTGACCGCGCGGCCCCGTCACGAGGGGGCTTCGAAAACGACCGTTTGCCGACCCCCCATTCCCAGCGCGTGATCACACGCACAGATTCTACATACCGTTTTTCGGCGCGCCCCGGTGAGCTTGTCGGGGGATGTTCTCCCGTTCGGCTACAGGGGGCGCTGCCTCTCCAAAAAGGGAGCCTTTGTAGAGGGCGCCACAGCCTCGCCGTCGCGGAGGAGGCCCCTCTTAGCGGCTACTGGGAGCCCCTCTCGGCCCGGTCTTTCATCAGACGGCCCCAAGAGGCGGTTGTCCGCGTCTTAGGCGAAGAACTCGTCAACGAGCTCGAGGGCCCTCCTCTCGATGTACGTGTTCACGCGCCGCCCCGCCGCCGCGCTCGCCTTCCGCGGGTCGCCCTGCACGCCCGTCTTCCACCTCTTCTCGGGGCGCCCCGGAACCTCAAACCGGTGGATTGCCGGCCAGTCCGGCCGAACCCGCGTATGCCCCTTGACCAGCCGCAGCGCAACCGCGAGCACGCGGGAGGTCTCAACGAAGCCCGCGTGGCCGTCCCGTTCCGGGATTCCGTTCTTCCCGAGGAGCTCGTAGGCAAATTCGTAGTCCGAGAGGACCGCGACCCGAAGATCTTCGTGCATGGCGGCCACGAGCCTAGCGCCCTCGCGCAGCGCCGCCATGTGGGACCCCCCGCCGTGCCCCGAGAGGACGAGCACCTTGCGCGCACCGTTGCGGTAGAGGTCGACAAGCAAGTCGCGCGCCACCGCTCTGAGCGTGTCCATCTCCAAGGAGACCGTCCCGGGGAACGGGCGCGTCGCCGAGCAGTAGCCGTACCAGAGGGGCGGCAGGATCAGTGCGCCGCGCTTCTCGGCGAGCACCTTGGCGAGGGCCATCGGCTGGAAGATGTCCGCGCCGAGCGGGAGGTGGGGACCGTGCGCCTCGAGCGCGCCCACGGGGAGGATGAAGAGTGGGTTGCGGCGGATGGCATCCGCGAACTCTGTTGAGGTCATGTTCTCAACAGCAATCTCGGGCACGCGCTCACCGGTAGCCCAAGACGACAGCCGCCTAAAACTCTTGGCTTGTTCTGAGATCATCACTTTCTCTAGCGAGCGGGCTCGAAACGGTTCGCTCCTCACGAGATGTGCGTCCAACGAGGACAAGGATGGTCGGGGCCCGTTACCGGAGATCTGATTATGGGCTGCGCAGGTTCACCATCCGCTCTGCCACCTCGTTCTTTTCCCCTATTTGCACTAGAGGTTCTCCTTGAGCCATTGAGTGATGTCATCTGACAGCCCCCTCCACGCACCTGGTGCCGCTGAGCGAACCACCAAGGTGGCGTCGTTCGAGTCGATATGGCGGTTCGCTTCATCTCTAACCGTCGCCGGCGACTTCTCTGTCTTGACGAACCAAACAGACTCTAGTGGGTGACACTAAGTTCCGACGCTCTTGATGTACTTCTGTAATTCCGAGTAGTCACGGCCTGGTTGGCGCAGGTAGTAGCTAATGCACATCGTCCACACGGTGTGATTCTCCGCGGATTTCGCTAATCGTGGGAGTTTCCGAAACACCATAGTGGTTTCTGTGGTCGCGCAGGTCGGTTCTTGTTCTCAAGCTGTGGCAGAAGGTGAAAGCCCTCTTCGGTTTCCAGTGCGTTCATGGAGATTAGGATTTACGTCGTGACGAACAAAACCGTCCGGTAGCCTCCAAGTATCTAGAGTCCGAATTGGCACGGCAGGGGGTGCCTCAGCCGCGATCGACGCCTTTAGCCGCTCACATTGGTCAGAGTGGATCTACGTCGTTTGGGCCAAAACCGAGATTCAGCTCTTGCCCCACTGGAATAGCTCCCAAAGTGCCCACCGTGACGCGCAAGAACGCGCTCAGTCCCTCTCGGATCGAATGAGAGGATCCATTGTTGTCGTGAGACCCAGCCCGCGAGCACGACTTGACGAACCAACACCGAAAGGGGCGATTGGTGCCCGAAGAAGGAGGCCAGATTCCTTCCGATGATTCGGGAGGTTGGATCTTTCCGGGAGCAGCGGCGCCTGAGAAGACACTAGGAGTCTCTCGGCCGGAGGATCAGAAGAAAGGCGCTGAGGATCAGCGAGCCGATTAACGATGCCCGTACTCAGGGAACCAAACCGGTCTCGCTCGCACGGGAACTCTCAGGCGACTGCGGGGCAGTTACCGTGTAACCTAACTTGCCGGTGCTCACCACGCCTCCATCAACCTGGCGGAGCAAAAAAATTCACGTCGCCCGGAACCAACACGGCGCCACCCACCCCCTCCGGTCAAGGCACGATCTCATCCACGAGGAACGCCGCCGCAATGCCCCCCAGCACATCCATGTACAGGTCCTGCATCGCATTCCAGAACGAGTTGTAGAACGCGACGAGGTTCATCCGGATCACAAACTCCTCAAACAGCTCCCACGCAACCCCGATCACGAACGCGCCAGCGATGGGAATCCCCCAGGTGTACCACCTGCTCTTCTGCCGGCTCAGGTTGAAGTTGAAAAGGAGCGCGACAACGGAAAAGGAGCTTGCAGAGTGCGTATAGACGTCGATCCGGAGGTCCGGGTGCGGAGGGTTCCCGTAGAGTTCGAACGCGAGGGCCGCATGGTGAAAGGCGATCGCGCCGATGAACATCCCGACGGAGAAGAGAATCCACCCGATGTTCGTGTCGAGGTACTTGTTCCGGACAACGGTGCGGAGCCACGGGAACATCGGGTTCTCGATGATTCCCCCTTCTTGCGGTTCGCCCTCTCCCGTCCGCTCCTCTCCTGTCCGCAGTGACTTTTGCTGTGCTAAATACTGATCCCCTCACGGCGGCTCGACGTAGTCAACCCTAGGCCGCGTGGCGGCTGCAGCCTTCCTTACCGCGGGGAGGTAGATCCAGGCCCCCTTGAGTCCCTTGGAGGCGCTGCGGCGAACGGAGCCCGCCGGAAGGCAGGCCATTGAACTCGCCGACTAGGCCTTCGCCAAAGGGGATAGCCACGACGCCGTCGAAGCCGGGACCGAGCCGTCAAGGCCTGCTATCTGACGATGACGGAGAACGACCTATTCTTCAGCGGCCTTTCCTCCCACGGTCTTCGGTACGCCATCTCAATGATGGTGCTTCCTCTGCGCAGACCGACGAAACGAAACATTTCTCGGCCTCCAGCTCCGATTCGATCGGAAGACTGCAGGAAGTCCTTGTGTTGAAGTTGAAGGAACTCTCTATCGAACCGCGGCTCCCATACGTAGCCTGTAGTGGGGTTCGCATACAACGCGATCGTGAAGGTCTCTCCGACTGTCACCTCGATCTCTCCGCCGGCGCCCTCATGGTCGCTCATCGATGAGCGCTCCTTGCGGCTTCGTGCTCCCGTGCAGCGCATCCTCCTGGCGATTTGAGTCCCCTGTGTTTCCGTTATCGCGAATCGAGATCTTGAAAATGGCGTACAGGGAGTGAACGAGTGGTACGACAAACACGCTCCGGACAACCTTCCTGAATCCAGGACTTCGTTTCATGTCCCTAACTACCTGTGGGCTGAATAGGTAATAGATCCGCTCCGCCTCGTTCATGAGGAGAGTGCCCCGCTCAGTCCTACGAATCACGTTGTCCCTCACGTCCCTTAGGAATTGAACCTCTGGCGACAGCGGGGAGCCGTACGCGGCCGTTGCAATCAGGCAATCGGGCTTGATCTTCGAAGGGATGACCCCCTTAATGCTGTACATTGCGAACCCCGTATCCATTGCGCACTCCCCATACCCAATCTTAAACCAGCCCTTGTCGCCCCAGCCGCTTCCCCACTGGTTCTTGCAAATCCACGCCTGCTCGGCTTCACTGTACCCAACCACGGCGACCGCATGGTACCCCATCAATGCCCCCGCGACATGACGGTAGATGCCGCTCGTGTATGAATAGAAATCTTGGTATACCGCCATTCCCGCGATCATCGGACCGACGGTAGATAGGACGGACTTCCGCTCTGCCACATTGGTGATCTTCTCCCATTCCGTGATCTTTGTCACTCGCTTTTCCCAATCAGAGCATCGCCCGCCGCATGGTTGGTCCGTGCGCCGATACGGGAAGCACTTCTCATCGGTCACGCCTACGGTCCTCGCGTACTCAAGCGCTGGTTGAAAACTCCAGCCCGTTTCGCAACAGTTCCCGCAGCCGCAGGAAAAGAGGTGGGCCTCGGAGAGGTCGACACTCAGCAACGGATCCTTTGTTTGGATCTTCTCCATGGATTCCATCACGGCAGCCGTTGCGAAGGAAACGCAAGCTCCACAGTCGAGCTGGTCCCGGATCGGCGTGGTCCAGTCCTTTCCGCCGTCGGCGCTCCTCCAATCCCAGCTCCCCGGAAACGTGAATGCCTTCCTAGCCTGTTGGATCTCCAGGGTCACCCGCTGCAGATCGGTCGCCTCCACCTTGAGACCTAGCCTCTTCTTCTGATCTTCCAATGTCAGTTCTGAGAGCGAGGTTCTTCCGGCAGTCCACTGGTACTGCTTTTGCCGTATCTTCGCACCGAGTTCCTCTTTGTCGATCAACTTCCGCTCTCCTCCTTGGTCGGTTCGGCTGGTACCGGGCGTTCTTGGCGTTTAAGCTTTCTGTGGGGAGCCGCCAAGCGCCCTCGATCGACGCGCCCAATCTTGTGGCGGTGCTTCAGGGGCTTCCATCCATGGGAGTGATTCTGAACGTATCGAAATACGCTTCCTCCGACCGCGGGCGGAGTTATCACGGACGAGGATCGAACGTAGCAGACTGCTGAGCCTTCGAATGTAATCGAATCGTGGGTGGGTCTTGTTTGATAGGAGACGCAATCTTACGGTTACTTGGTCGCACCAATGATCGGCCAAACGGCCTATCCAAGTACGGGTCATCCGCATGTACCAATGGTGACCCAATAGGGCGCCCGGGGACATCCCCCATTCGCCTTGCCTGGAAGGAGACACGACGAAGGCCTACCTGTGCGCTTTCGATAACTAGGGCGGCTCCTGTCATCGACGGTCGCCCCACCCCTTCGAAGGAGACCCGCCGAAGGGCCGGGCCCTCGAGACTTTCCCATCACACGAACCCAAAGGGCGTTCATCCAGTTTTTGCCCAAACGACGTAAATCCCTCCGAGGATTCTGAAGGGCCCGTTGCTCTCTCGTGCCGACCCCCAACAGAAGTCGTCGGGTTTCTGCCGTCCCATTCGATGTTTGACCGGTATCTGCGCTTGGAGCGACGATGCGCGAACGGCGGTCCGCGCAGACCTCGCGCATGGGAGCGTCCGCAGCTGGAAAGGCTTGTTTCGGCGGGGCTTCACCACTCGGTTCAGGTCCTTTGGAGATCGGCCTACGAAGGCGTCCTTCGCAGCCGTCTTCTTCTTGCGGCTACTTCGACGCCTGAACTACATAGACGGATGGCCACGCCTTGCGCAAACCTATTAATTGGGAAGCAAACCTCCATGGACAAAAGTAGGCCGTGGCATCCATGAAGGGAAAGAGCGATGATTCGACGGAGATCAAGTTCGAGGTTGTTGCCAAGAACGATGAGGGGAAGTCGATGTTTGATGAGCTCGCCTTCCCAACCATCGCAAACCTCGATGAATTCAAGCCCCCGAAGGAGAGAAGCATCGAGATTGCCCGCAAGCTGGAGGGTTTCGGCATCGTCGTTCATGATGTCGGGGACTTTAGCATCTCGGCCAGTTGTGGCCAGGAAACATTCGAGAGCTTCTTCAGCACCCGGCTGGCGCCGACACCTCCCCCTGAAGGTGCCCTGGCACCTGATGGCTACGCACTCTTGAGGCCGGCAAAGGACGCGCCATTGAAGCCTCCGCCGCAGCAAGACTTGGCCGAGCTCATTGAGAAGGCGTACATACAGGATGATCCGATCTACTTTGGGGGCGAACGTGCAATTCCGCCCAAATGGGCGGACAGGTTTCGGCTCCGCGTCCCCGTTGACGTCGCTCAGATCATGCGGGCGACTCCTGTGCACCGTTTGGGCATTGCAGGTGATGGTATCCGCGTGGCCATGGCGGACACGGGCTTCTATCACCACCCATATTTCAAGGCTCAGGGGTACAACTTCCTTGCCGTCAACGCGCCCGACACGGTTGACCACACGAGCGATTCAAACGGCCATGGAACGGGCGAGTGTGCTAATCTCCTTGCCGTGGCGCCGGGAATCAACTTCATTGGAGTCAAGATCAATAATCCGACTCTTGGCTTCAAGACCGCCGTCGAGTTGCGGCCGGACGTCATCACGTGCAGTTGGGGTTACGGCTGGGACGGTCCCCTTCCAAGGATGCCGCCCGCACTAATGCCGCTCTATCTGACGGTTCTCGACGCGGTGGCCCGCGGGATCACCGTTGTGTTCGCGGCCGGCAATGGGCACTCCGCCTTTCCGGGCAGTATGCCGGAGGTAATCAGTGCAGGTGGCGTCCACGTTGACGAGGACCTCAATTACTCGGCCTCGAAATATGCTAGCGGCTTCGTTTCTACGTGGTTCCCTGGCCGCCAGGTTCCGGATGTCTGCGGCCTGTGCGGCGAGCCGCCCAAAGCGGACTACATCGTGCTGCCGGTGCAGGCGGGGGCCCACTCCGAAAAGGTGAAGGGGACGGGGTGGGGCGCCTTTAGCGGCACCTCGGCGTGTGCGCCAATGGTCGCGGGAATCTGTGCCCTTCTAAAGCAAGCGGATGGTGACCTGAGACCGGAGCAAATCAAGAACCTGCTCAAGTATACGGCGAGGGACATTTCTGCAGGTGTGGGTGCCCATGGTGCGAAGGCGCGGCCGGGACCGGACGGAGCTACCGGCTTTGGGCTCGCCGACGCGGAGCGGGCCGTGAATACGGTTTTTTGAGATCGCTTTTCCCCATTCGCGGGTTTATGGCGCAAGGCTGAAGCGTCCAGACCCCATTGGTCTCATCAAGTGGAAGAACTCGCCGAAATCGTGAGTTACGATGTCATTCTCCGAGCCCCCCAAGCGGGACGATTCCCCACATTGGAGAACATAGAGAAGTTCCGCCCGCCCCCCGAGGAGATCGAGCGCTGCCGCCGTTGGTTCGATCAGCGGGGCGCAGAAGCCCATCCAACGGAGTTTGGATTGGCCTGCCGCGCGCCGCGTCGCGTGTTCGAGTCGCTCTTTCGGGTACAGGTCAAGGCTCTGAAGCCGTCGCCGGGGATGCCCCGGTTCGAGATAGTCGGTGAACCGGTTCTCCCAGAAGAGATCGCATCGGCCATTGAGCAGGTGACGATTGCAGCGCCTCCAGAATTCTTCTAGTCCGCGTTCCGAGCAGGGCGCCCGGATTCTCATTCTCAGTTGCTCCGCACGGACTATTGAAGGCCGCGCAATGACTACAAATCCGACCCTTGGTGTCAAGTCGGTACGGGGAACACCGTGGACCCGGCCCCGAACCTTAAGCTCCTGCTTGCGACCCGAGAAACCATCCCCGTACTGTGCTACATCTCCAGCCACCCGAAGGCGTCGCCCAACGCCTCTATCAAAGTACTCAGAATCGGGCTAAAGACGTGGTATGCTGCCATTCTTGCGCTCGAGGATCTCGGCCTTGTTGTCGGGGTTCGACCTCTTGGTGGAAAGAAGATTCGATACTTCGCTCTCACGCGCGAAGGAAAGGAGGCGATGACTGCTCTATCCGCGATCTCCCTCGTTGTTGGAAAGAGCAAGGGTGTGCTAAGAGTGAAACTTGGGAAGATAGACCGCGCGCAAGAGCCGCGTCGTGTCGGCGAGATCATCTGCGAGCTACTCCTCCTTGCGGAACGCGCTGCGGATCGCAAGGAGATCGTAGGCCTGATCTCACTGGCCAAGGACGAGGGGCGGGAATTGGAGGCCACATTGGGCGCCGCCCAGTTGGCGTTTCTTAGCGGGGAGGCGGACGTCGCATTGGAAAGGGTGAAGGAAGGGCTGACGCGCCTTGACCGATCCACGATGTCAAATACGCACCTCAAACTGCTGCAGTTGAAGGCCGCGTCCCTGGAGAATTGCGGCGAGCCAGAGGCCTCGGCGAAGGCATGGCATGAGTTCCGGAGAGTCGCCAAGAAGTGCGGGAACCTGGAGATGGTTGTGGAGGCCCATGTCGGACTCGGTGTCCTCTTGGCAAGGAGGAGTCAGTTGCCTGACGCAATCCGGGAGTTCAACAAGGGGCTTGACACGGCGCACCAGGCTAGATTGCCACCAAAGGAGGCCAAGGCGCTCTCCAACCTGGCCATGGCCGAGTTTCTGTTGGACCCTGACGCGGGCCTCGCCAGATCGAACGAAGCCCTCCAGGCGGCGCTCTCAAGTGGGGCGACGCTCACCCTCGGGTGGGTCCGTGCGAACCGAGGGCTGATGTTCGCGTACAAAGGCGACCGATCGATCGCCCAACGCGAGCTCAAGGAGGCCCGGAGGCTTTTCGAGCAAATGGGCAATGAGCGGGGAATGGCCGCATTCGAGGGCTGGGCTGGCCTAGTCAAAGAAACACTGGAACTCCACCAACATGAAAGTCCAGAAGATTTTCGGAATCTAGTGTTACGTTCAATTCGTCTTCCTCCGTCGTCAAAACCGGAAGGACGGCCGGGATCGCGGCCGGATCCGAGCCCGTCGGAATGAGCACGAGGCCTTGGGGATATTCAGATTTCTTGATCGTGTAGATTCCCCAGTCTCGGTGTTCCACGGGAAGCGTACGCTCGGAGAAGGACTCATCGAGCGATTGGACGCCTGCAGAGGTTGCTGTCGGCCATGGTTCATTTGGAGTACAATTCGCGAATGCCATGGGGGAGTTGTCGGGCTACTGAATCTTAGTCGTTTCGACGTAAACCGTCGGCCGTGCTGGACGGTCCACGTGTCCGTTCGGAGGAATTGGGCGGCTCGGCTACAAGCGCGACCATGCCCACCAGTTTCGGTCTGAGATGACACGGTTTATGTCATTCAGACGTAAATCGAACGAAGCACTGTACGGTGGGCGCGCCGGCCCAGTGGTGGGTGTGTGCGGGGCTCGTCCAGGGCGTCGTCCCAACGAAAGATCCGCCTGGTCGACGATCCGGCTTGCCGTCCACGCTCCAGACGGCAGATGACCGTTGGTGTGGATTCACGTCGTCATGACCAAAATCACATCGGAACCACTTCTTTCGATAGACAACGCTCCGAATCGCCTACCGAGATGCTAAACTGGCGGCGGCGACCGTGTGGGCTCGAGCAAATGTACGGGCGTATGGCGGAGAAGCGATGTTGGCCGTCAAACCCGCACGGATCGACGCGAACACGGTTGGTTTCGCTTGGAATCTCGGCCCGAGATGTGTTCTTTCGGCGCCGTGCGAGGGGTCTCCTCTGGGCGCCTAGCGGCCCTGCGATCCCTATGGCCGTCTCCTCCCGATGATCAACCAGGAAGCCGTAGCCAACGACAATACCAACAGTGCCGTAGCTCCCCAAAGGATCCACTCGTCCTGGCTAGCCTGGGGGTCCGCGGGCAACTTGGGCGCTGTCACTGTGTAACCGAATTCAGTCGCCGTCACCGAGCCGGAAGTATCCCGAAGTTCTATGCGGAGCGAGTAGTTGCCGGGAATGCTGAATTCATGCTTGAGCTGGAAACCTTGACCCCAATCCGTATCACACGACTCGTCTCCGTCGAAATCCCATCGTATGCGCAATTCATCGAGGGGGTCCTCAAAGTCCGATGAATTGGTGGCATCGAAGGTAACCTGGCCCCGAACCAGGCAGGGATTGCCGCAAGCGGCACCGTCGACCCACATCTGAAGGACGGGCAAAGGTGGCGTGTCGACGACCAAGACCGTCACATTCATGGCTCCGACAGGTCCCGCCTCGTCCCGAACCCGGACTCGCGTGATGTACGAGCCCGGCCTGTCGTACTGAAAGGTAGTTTGCAGGGCTTGGGTCCAATCATGGTCCCAAACCCCGTCACCGTGGAAGTCCCACCGGATCCAAAGCGCGCTTGTCGGCGTCTCAAGGTCGTCGGAGCCGGATGCGCTAAACGAGAAGTGTGTCGTGAGGTTCCCCTCCATCGGCTGGACTCTTAACGCCGCGGTTGGGGCCACGTTGATCACGATGACCGACAGAGACGTGGTGTTTCCATTGAGGGCTGTATCTCTTGCCAGGACCGTAACCGTCTAGTCTCCTGGTTCATTGGAACGATGGCTAGCCACAGACACCGAATTCCGGTCTGCGTCCGGGATCCCATCTGATTCCCAGTCCCATTGAAACTCAAGCGAACTCGGTGGATCATCAAGATCCGTGCTGTTGTTAGTGTCGAAGACGAACGAATCGGAGACGGTTCCCGATTGGCGATCAACGGAGAGAATCGGTGTCGTAGACGTGTCAACGACGCGGGCAGTTCTGTCAGTTGAATTCGTCGTCACGGCTGGCAGGACTGCCGGAATCCCTGTCGGATCAGAACCCGTCGGAATGAGCACCAGACCGAGCGGGAACTCAGAATCGTCTACGTTTCCCAATCCTGGTGCTCGCCAGGGAGCGTTCGCTCCTCGAAAGAGCCGTCGAGTGACTTGGCGCTCGCCGAGGTTGCATTCGGCTATGGTAGATTGGGGGTGCCAAGTGCAAAGCCCATGCGCAATTCCACGAAGAGCCCTATCTTATTCGTTTGGACGTAAATCGACGGCCAGCCGGGCCCTCTGCTCCTGGCTCGCGAAGACCCGCAAGTACCCGGTGAAGGCGATCCTTCGACGACGTGCGACCGCCTGTGAAAGATTTACGTCGGGACGACGCAAACCGCTTCGCGCCCAGCGTTGGTGAGCAGTTTGTTCCTGGGAAAGCTAATGCCGCTGGACGTCCTGGGGTATCTTGGGGCGTCCGAAAGTCCAGCCGGAGTCATCGTGTTCAAGAGGGAGATACGGCACACGCACCGGAGCACAGAACCTGCTTCCGCATTAGCACCCTGATGAGTCTCTTTCAACTGATGAATCACCGAATTTCGGAGGCGAAAGAGACGTCGGAGGGCGGGTCGCCTTTCCTGCGTGGATGAAGCTACACGTGGTTTCAAGGTCCGAACTGGATGGAGCTGCCCCATCCAAAGGTATATGCCCTCGCCTCCGCGTGATACGACGAGGTGGGACGAGGCCAGACGTTCGCATTCCGTTGGACAGACGGAAACACGCCGAACTGTGGCGACTTGCGAAATTGGCCGGCCTACATGTTTCCGAAGTAGCGGCCGAAGCGTTGGCGGAAGGGCTGCCTCGGGTTCGTGACAGGATCGAGAGTGAAGAGGGCGAATAGTGAGATGCGCCAGTTGACCAATTGGCGATCCCACAATGACACCGAGGGCTCTCATCTCCAGCGGCTTGTTCCAAACCGCCCGGCGACGCCGAGAGGCATTTCCTGCCCGCGCTGCACGGGGGGGAAACCTTGCATTGCCAGCACGCGTGGGACGCCCTGCACTGCTTGCACGAGGGTTTTTTAGATTGTGGATAAACGCTACGTTTGGTGTCTAAATGTACCATGGAAAAAAGAGAGGATTACTCGGAATCTTGAGCGCGCTTGCAGTTGTGACCATCATGGTATCCCCTGTGGTCCTTGCCGAAGAGGACGTTGTAACCTATGGCGAGAGTTACACTGACGGCACGAACATCTTCTTTGCAGAGACCGACGGGAGTTGCTTCACCTGGAACAACGGAATGACGTTCACGTTCAGTCTTACTGCCGTGGTAGATGCCACAAACCTCTCGACGGCTCTCTCCGCCCTCTTTACGGTAGACGTTTACATTTGGACCGGATCGCGCGGCGGGTGGCTGGGAGGGGGTACATTCCCATTGACGGCAGCCAAAGGCAGCAGGGCCGCGCAACCTGGCGCAATCGTCGTCGGCCCTCTGACTTACACGAATTGGAACGGGAGCCCGGCGAGTTGTTCGTTCGAGGTCTACCGAACGGTTACCGTAACCTCGCCACCGGGGCCCTCCGGCTGGAAGAGCGTACTCTACTGAGGGCCGCACGAGGGGGGCTTTGGCCCACCTCTCTTTCTTCCGCACTCCTTGGTGCGCGTTACCGCAACGGTTATATCGACTCACTCGAAGTTTGAAAGTGCCGGGCCCGCGGGATCGTGGTTGCAGCCATGTTTGCCCACCAATTGTTGGACGGATGCCAACGCGATTTGATCACTCCACGCTTGGTTCGTGCGTTGGTTATTTGCGGCACCATAGCGGTGTTGTGGTTTCTTTTCACGGGGAACGCTCATGCGGTTACTCTGCCGACTACGGCCATCGACGCCCCCAATGGTGCCTCCCACTACGAGGGTAGCCTAAATCAGACCGAAGTTGCCTGGTTCCGCCTCAATGGCACCCTTGGTCAATCCTTTGAGATTTTCCTCAATGCCACGGGCCCAAGAGCCCAAGGAAACCTGTATCGTCCGTACGGCAACGGGAGCCAAGGGTCGCCGGCGGGAGGGACCGCCCAGTTCATGCTTTACTCACGGCTGTTCTTCAACACGACGTCATATTATCTTGCGGTTGACCGCACCTTCCAATGGGACAACGGGACGATCAACTACTCTGTAGACATTTGGATTCAGGACGTCCCAGAGCTCGGAGCAGGCGGGCTCCTTGCTGCTCGCGTTTGGTCCAACAACAACGGGCGAGGGTGGGGTATGAACATGAGCGAGCCCGACTATCACAAACCAACGTACGCTCTTTTTCGAGCCGATGCCGGGGATCGTGCGACAGTGACTATTCGTCTGGTCAACTCAACAGTGGTCCCAGCAAATGGTGTCCCTGCCTTCGGGAACTGGATATACTCCTCTGAGCCACCATATGGGGCCTATGCCGAGTTTCCCTGGGGCTGGCAGCGGTTCGCCGGCCCGGCCTACCTGCACACGGAGGAGTGGGCGTCCCAGGCCATGAACAGCAGCATCTGCGCGGGTTACCCGTGCACGGCGACCATGTCAATCGTCGCTCCGTACTCGGGATGGTTTTCGGTCGAAGTTTACCCGTACGATGGCCCCGAGGACCTTAACATCACAATTCAACTTGTGGTTGAGCCAAACCGATCCCTGGACGGCCATGACTCGATTCGTGACGCTGTCGACACATTTCACTTCCCCTCGTTTACAGGCAACCTGTCATGGGGCCTCGATACCTATGATTGGTACACCGTCCGTCTCACCGCTGGCCAGTCGTTTTCGGTCCATCTCATGATCTCGGAAGTCCCGCGGATGATAACGGGTGAACTTGTGGCAACCTATGAGGTTGCCCTATTCGCGCCGGATGGCATTGAGGCGATTACCATCATTGATTCCCCGCAACCAGGCGAGGGCGCCGGAAACATGTCCCTATACATCCCATCCAGTCTCGTCACACGAGATGGAACATATTTCCTGAAGGTTGCCGTCGTTGGTTACCCGCTTTCCCCGTCATGGATAGTATGCGACCAAAACGGGTGCCCTCCGCTGTCGAACAGCACGACCGCATCCTACGCCAACTATGAGTTGCGACTGGATCTTCCGAACGCCGCGCCGCGGGCGTCTGGAGGGAGTTCGTCGGTTGCGGGGGTAGAGGACACAAGACTGGCATTTGACGCCCGCGGCTTTTTCTTCGACCCCGAGGACGATCCCCTCTCGTTCGAAGCCGTCGGCCTTCCCGCTGGCGCATCGGTCGTGGCGAATGGCTCTTTGCTGACACTGATGCCCCCGCCCGATTTCTTCGGCAATCTCACGTTTACTCTGCGCGCCACCGACTGGTTCAACTCGTCAACCGACCTCGTACTCACAGCCTTCTTCGCCGCCGTCCCCGATGCCCCTCGCGTCAATGCATCGGCCATCCCCACGATCCTCCGATGGGACCAACTCAATGATTCGGGACCGCTTGACTACTCCTCATTCCTATTCGACCCCGATGGTGAGCTCCTCACACTCACCATCGCCAATGGTCCCGCCTTCATCATCTCTTCGTGCGGCCCTTCCTGCATCGCGCTTTCCGGGGCTACGGACGACGATTTCGGTGATTACACACTCCATTTTTCCGCGGTCGATCCAACCGATCGATCCGTCGCGTTGGCCCTCGACGTTTCTATCCGGCACGTGAATCGGGCCCCTTGGCTGGCCCCGTCTCTCCCAGGCTCTGTCACTATTGTCGCGACCTCGAACGGGACGACCCTCGCTGCGGCGCAAGCGTGCTTTGACCCCGACGGCGAGCCGATATCCATTGCCCTGCTCTCTTCGACGTTTACCACCGACGCCCTCATCGCCAAACCGATCGCTAACGGCTCGGGGACTGACGTTCGGTTGGCGGTTCCCGACGAGGCCAACGTTGGCTCCTGGAACGGCTCGTTTGCCTGCAGCGACCCAATCGATCGAGGCCTCCCCTTCACGCTCGAGATTATCGTCGTCCCGCCAAACCACCCACCCGTCTTCGGCGTCGCGACACCGGGCCTATCATCAAACGTGGATGTCAGCGAAAACACGACCACCTCCTTCTCCGCAGTGTTCGATGACGAAAATCTGGCCGCCCTCTCGTTCAAGTGGATCTTGGACGGAGTTCCAATCGCGAGGGCTGAGGAAAACGCGACGAACATCTACCTGGGTTTCGATGCGGCGGGAACCCACATGGTCTCGCTCGTCGTAACGGACGACGGGGGCCTATCGACGACCATCGCGTGGACCGTTGCCGTTTCCAATGTCGACCGAGCGCCCGTCTGTGGCATCGTCGCGCGCGGGAACCTCACGGCGCCAGCGGGAACGAACGTCTCGTTTTCGTCCGGCTCGGTTGACCCCGACGGTGACTCCCTCTTCTATCTTTGGACATCCAACGGATCGCTGCTGTCGAGGGAGGCAAACGCCGAAGCCACGGTAGCCCCGGGGACAGTCGTCATCGGCCTTCGCGTCACGGCGGGGGCGGCGTCTTCGCAATGCGGCCTCGTCATCGAATCCACGGATGCGGTGGTCCCACCGGGTGGGGGCGGAGGCGAGCCGGTGGCCGGCGGGATCGACCCCGTAGCCGCGGGGCTCCTCGTAGCCCTCTCGGCGGCGGGGATCGGCCTTGCACTGTTTTGGTGGCGTCGTCGAAAGTGAAGGGGCTCTCTCGCCCTCCGCGGCCGCCGGAAATCCCCCATGTCCACATCCTTATCTACCTCTGGGCGGGCCCACTTCTTGTTCCGCCGCGCCTCACCGCAAAGCGTTCGTCGTCTGCAGAACCCGACCAGAACATATTTACCGCCCCCCGGGGCAATGGTCGCCTGCGTAGGGTTGGTGTGTTCTAATGGGGCGAATCTCGTCGACGCGTTTGGCGGCGCTCGTCGCCGTATTGATCTTGCTCCCCGTGGCTGCGGCCGCGCCGCCCGCGGCCGCGACCGAGGCGGATCTGCCCCCCGTCCAGGCGGACTTCGTGGACGTCCAGGTCGACATCTCCCACCACTACGCAACCACCCACGTCGACACGACCCTCACCAACCCCGCGCAAGAGGCTCAGGAATTCACGCTGCGCATAGCCACCGGCGAGTGGGCCTACATCTCGCGCTTCGCGATCACGGTCGAGGGCAAGACCTACGAGTCCGAGGTCAAGGGCGCCGAGTCAGCTGCCGCCGAATACGAGGAAGCGCGGTCGTCAGGGAGCGCCGCGGGCCTCGTGACCGGTCGCAACACGAACCTCCGGCTCGTCCGGGTCTCCGTGCCCGCCGAGACCACGGTCACCACCCACCTTGTGTACGAGGAGCTGCTCTACCGGACGCTCGGCCAGTACACCTACCGCCTCCCGCTCGTCGACATGTCCGGCGGGCTCCCGTTCGACGAACTGCGCGTGGAGGGCGAAGTGGCCGGGCTGGCCGCCATCACGGTGTGGAATGTCTCCGACGGAGAGACCCGGCGCGTCAACCACGCGTCCTTCGAGTTCTCCTTCCTTGCTACCGACTACACCCCGGACGAGGCGTACGTGGTCCGGTGGACCGAGGAGGCCCCCAACGGCGCCGGCCTATTCATGACGAGGCCGATGGCAGGCGGCATCGCGTTCGTCCACGTATTCTCGGGCGACGGCGCGGGCCTCCAGGCCACGCCGATGGCCAAGGACATCGTCTTCGTCATCGACACGTCGGGCTCCATGAGGGGCACCAAGATTGAACAGGCCAAGGAGGCCTTCAACGGCGTTCTGGACGACCTCCGGCCGGAGGATCGGTTCAGCGTGGTGCTCTTCTCAAGTTCCTCGACGGTGATGGACGCGAAACTCGAGACGGCCACGGCCGAGAAGGTTAGCGCCGCCCAGTCGTGGGTCGACGCCGCGTCCGCGGGGGGCGGCACGAACATCGACGGGGGGCTGGCGGACGCCCTCTCGCTGCTTGCCGCAAGTACCACCCGCTCGCCGATCGTCGTTTTGCTTACTGACGGGAGGGCGACCGCGGGCGTTACGGATTCGGCCGGGATCCGCGCCAATCTCGTCTCGCGCAATACGGCCGGGGCGGCCGTCTTCACGCTCGGGTTCGGGACCAACGCCGACGAAACGCTGCTCAGGCAGATCGCCATCGAGAACCACGGCGCCTACCGCAGGGTCTACGAGTCGAAGGATGCATCCGCGCAGATCGCCGGGTTCTACTCGACCTTCGGGACGCCCCTGCTCACCAACGTGTCCGTCCACTACACACCGGAGCCGCTTTGGTCCAGTCCGGACGCGGTGGACGCGGCCTACTCGGGTAGCGACATCACCGTCGTGGGTCTTTTGCCGGAGGGCACGGAGTCGGTCGCTGTGGAGGTCCGGGGAGAAACAGGCGGCGGCGTGGTTACCTTCTCGATGAGCTACGGGCCGCCGCTTGCCGACGGGGGGCCCGCCGTGGAGCGGGCCGCCGCCTACGCACGGCTGCGCGCGTTAGAAGACCTCGCGCTGGTCGGGGAAGCGGGCGCCGCCGAAAACGCCACAGCACTCGCCCTCGAATACGGCTTCGTCAGCCAGTTCACTTCACTCGTGGTCGTGGCCCCCGAGGAGTTCGAGGCTGTGTTGGGGGTTCCCGTCTTCCCGTCCGACGGGGCCTATTCGGCGGGCGTTTTTGCCAGTGGCTATGCCGGGCGCATAGCAGGCCATGGCCAGGGCCCCCCTGCCCCCGCGGCGGCGGGGACGCCTCCGGACACGACGATGGCTCCGTCCCCGGTCCCCCTCGGGGAGCCGCCCGCTCCGGCCGGAGCCGCGGCAGAGGGCGTGGCCGCTTCCATGTTCATATTGGCCCCGCTGCTTGTCGGGGTCCTCCTAGCAGCCCTGGGGGTAGTGGCTGTGGGCGCCTTGGCCGTGCGCCGCCGGTCGGCAGGCGCCGCGGGCCGTAGGCCCAAGGGGCCCCAGAAGCCGCAGGAATAGGGAGCGGCTTTCCCCCTCACGGCCGCGGTGCCTGGGTCCGCGCCCGCCCGACTTCCAGCGCCCCAAACAGCGGGTCGAGCCACCGCACGGGCATCGGCGGCACCTCCTTGGCCCGCACGAACTCCATCGCCACGCGGCCGTACATCTTCGCTCGCTCAAACCGGTCGCGCGAGCGCCCCGCGAGCCGCAGCGCCAGGTCGTAGGCCTTCCCGTCGCCGGCTCGCGCAGCGGCCCCGGCCGCGGCGTCTGCAAGTATCGCACGCACGTACGTCTCGACCGCAGGCGGAAGGCTGCCCCCGCGCACGGTCTTGGTGAGCGCGTCCAACGCGGCGCGGTCGCCTGTGGCCGCGGCGGCCTCGCCGCCCACCGCAAAGAGCTGCCTCTGGAAGGCCGCACGCGCCGAGGCCGTCGCAAGGGGTCCCACGCTGTCGCCCATCAGCGACTGGGCCACGTCGACGGTGGGCCATGCGTCCCGCACCGCCCGCGCGGCCTGGCAACCGCCCGCGACGAGCGCTTCGGCCCCCACCCCGGGGCGCGTTGCCATCAGCCGACGACTCGTGGAGGCCCTCTGGCCGCGCCGCCCGTCCATGTGGTGCTGCACAAAGGCCAACGCGGCGAACTCGCCAGCAGCCTCCTTGCCCCTTGACGAGGCGCCGGCCCGGGCCTCCTCCACCAGCGGGATCGCAACCTCTGTCTTGCGCTTTCGGTGGAGGGCCCCCGCCACGTGTGCGGCCAGCCCGTGCTCGAGCACATGGGGGCGCTCGCTCTCAACGGCCGCCTCGAGCGTCTCGCCCGCAACCTCCCGCCGCTCGAGCGTTAGCGCGGCGCGCAGACCTTCCAAGCGGGACCGGCCCGACGGGTTGTCCTGTGTCGGGTGCACAGACCCAAGGCCCGAGAGGGTCCGGTCCACCGCCGGGGGCGCTCCTGCCACCGCCGCCGCGCGGAAGACAAGACCGTAGAGGGAAGGCCGCGGGAAGTCCGCAAGCGCGGCCTCCAAGACGGCCTCGGCCGGCCGGCCGCCCTCCTCCCCGGCCGCGAGCGCGTGGTCGAAGAGCCGCCCGACGACGATCGACGCCATCTCCTCGTCGCGCGGCACGTCGCGGGTCCACGCCAGGTCTTCCCGACCGCCGCCGCGCTCCGCCCACGCCCGCGCCCCTCGGTAGGCCCGCAGGGCGCCCGCGGCCGGGGCCGACACCTCCGGCGCCCCGTCCCCGTCGGACAACCAACAAGCGACGCGCAGCTCGATGTCGTGGCGCCCCGCTTGCCGGAAGGACTCCATCGCCGGGCCGACAAGCCCCGCGCCGCGCTCCAGGAACGGCTCGGGGTCGATCGTTCGTGCCGCGTGCATCACCAGGCTCGCCGCCGCAATGGCCTGGCGCTCGGCGCCGCGCACCTTCAGCCCCGCCGAGAACGCCTGGTCGAGGGCCTTTCGAGTGTCCATCCGTGCCGCCAGGGGGCACACTTCCACAAAGCCGTTGCGCAAGCTTCGCCAAATCGTGGCCGATCGCAGGCGGCGCGTTCGAGGGGGAGCGCCCCGGTCGGGATTCGAACCCGAGCCCCCAGCTCGACAGGCTGAGATCCTAGGCCGCTAGACTACCGGGGCGTGGAGGGGCCGCAGGATGTCGGCCAATCCTTCAAGTCTATAAAAGCGTGGCGTTGCCCGCCAGTCCGTCGCTGGAGCCCTTGGGAGACTAGCGCTTCTTGGCGCCACGCGCTTGCTGCTTGTGCCAATTCTGCTCACGCCGCACGAGCCATTCGAAGTGCTCGAAGAGTTCCCTGTGGCCGCTCTCCTTGCGCAACGAGTGCACGACGATCTTCGCCTTCGTCCAGAAGGGGCCGACCGCGTACCGCTGGAAGAATAGGTCTGAGTTGAGCCGTCCGTTCTTCATCAGGACCCCGGCGGTCTCGAACCACCCGAGCACCGTCCAGAACCGCGCGAACTCATCCGAGTCGTCCGGGTACCTGTTCCGGAAGTCCGCGAGGTCCTTTGTCTCGAATTTGCCAAGGTACCAGTCGCGCGCGGTCGCATAGTGCGGGGTGAACGTGAGTTCGACGAGGTGGAGGAAGACGCGGGCCTCTTCGAAGGAGGTGTAGTCGGGCACATTGATCGTGATGGGCGCGGCGGAGGGCGACCCTGCTCGCTTCGAGGATGAACCCTTGCCGGGCCGGGCCTTTGACCCACCCTTCCGGCTCCTTCTATGTGACCTACTCTTCTTCGACTTCGAAGCCATAGGACGCCAACCGGGGGCGAAAACGCCGGGTGGGCCAAATAAACGTTGAGTTGCGCCCTATCAGATGGGGGAGAAAGGTTAAGCCCAAGGACGGGACGGCCCTTGCGGCCCCCCTACGGCGGGGGGGCCGGAAGGCAGGCGAGGAAGACCGAGACCTCGCATGAGCCGGCAAGGGCGTCGTCAAGGAAGTACCCCCACAGGGCGGTGCCGTCCGGGGCGAGCACCCCGAAGGCGGATTCGAGAATCGCGTCGCGCTCATGCGGGCCGAGGTCGCCGCCGGACCCGGCGATGATGATAGCGGAGCGGGGCGCTTCGGGCAGTTCCCCCCGCGCGGCCTCGAGGGCCCGCGTGGCGGCCTGCGCGTAGCCGAGTTGGCGGGTGGCCGTCGAGGAGGCGGCCGCCGAGGCCGTTGCGCCGCGCAGGCGCGCACGCACACCCGATAGGTCCACCTGCCGCGCGGCGCGCCGTAGCGCGCGGATGGGGCGGAAGAGCTCCTCGTCGGCTTTCCGGAGCGCGTCGCGCAGCGAAAGGCCGGGGTGCTTGTGGAGCAGGCGGTCGTTGCGGAAGACGGAGGTGAAGTCGGTGTGGGCGCGCAGGCGGTGCAGGGAGCGCCTTGCGTTCTCCTCCCGGACCTGGCCCTCCACGGTGAACGGGTGGGTGACGAAGGCGACGGTCGTCGCCCGATGTTCGCGGGCGACCTTCGCCACGACCGGGGCCGCCCCCGACCCCGTCCCGCCGCCGAGCCCCGCGAGCAGGAAGACGAGGCGGGCGCCCGAAAGGCGCTCGGCAAGCTGCGGGCGCGATTCCTCGGCCGCCATCTCGCCCACATGCGGGTCGGCGTTGGCGCCCCTGCCCCGACAGATGTTGCGGCCGAGCAGCATTTTCCGGTGCGCTTGTACGGTCAGGAGGTGCTGGGCGTCGGTATTGAAGGCCCAGACCTCGCCGAGGTCGCCGGCATACGCGAAGGAGCGGTTGACCGCATTGCAGCCGCCGCCCCCGATACCGATCACCCGAAACTCGAGGGCGGGTCCGCGGACGTCCGGGGGGCCTAGGTCGTCGCGCGCGGCCGCAAGGATATGCAAGCGCTCGGCTTGAGGACGGCGTCCGCTCACGTGCATCCCCCCCTTGCGGGGACACGTCGAGTGCGCGGTAGTCGCCATAAGCCTTCCGGGGCGCGTGCGTGGCTTCCCCTGATTCATGGCGGCGTCGGGCGCCACGCGGGCCAAATAGTGGTCCTGGCCTAGCGCAGCCGTGGAGCTCCTGCGGGCCACCGCCGACATCGACGGGTTCGTGGAATCGCTTTCCCCTGGCCGGCGCGAGACCGTGCAGGCGCTGCGCCGGCTCATCGCGCGAGCCGCCCCGGACCTCACCGAGGCCGTGCGGTGGGAGGTGCCGGTCTACGCGGGGCGCTCGAATGTGCTTGCGATCCTAGTGTATGACAGGGAGGTGCACCTGGTTTTCTTCGGGGGTGCGCGACTGCGCGTGACCCCGGAGATGCTCGAGCGCACGGGGATCACGGAGGATCTCTACTTGCTGCAGGGCGTGGGCGACCGGCTGCGCTTCCTGCGGCTCAAGGGGCCCGATGACGTCGAGCCCCAGACCGTGGCCGAACTGGTCCGCCAGGCGAGCCAGCTCGACGGGGGGGCGGCGACCCTACCCTAGGGCGGGCGCCGCGCGCCCGTCGGTCCCAACGGCGAGGAAGGCCTGTCCGGCTTACTTCAGTTCGAGGACGCGGTGGCCTTTCGAAAGCAGGTCCATAAGGTCCTCATCGCCGACCTCGACCGCAACGACTTTTCGCCGGCGCGCGCGGCGCGTGTAGAGGACGTCGCCGTAGGCGATGACCTCTCCTTCGAGGATGAGGTCCTCCAGGAGCGCCTCGACAAAGCCCAGCGCACTGGCGGGGACTGCGCACTCGCGGGCGGCCTCGAGCACCGCGCCGTCGCGGTCGGCGCCGTCGGCGCAGGCCGCGAGCAGTGCGCTACGGACGCGCTCGTCGCTACGGCGCGGCGCGCGCGTGTGGGGTCCCATTTGGACGGCGACTGAGGTCAGCCGGTTGGGGGCCCTTAGTTCGAGCGCCACAACGTTTCCCGGGTCGCTTTCGCGCCGGGTGTCCAACGCGAGTTGCCGGGGCGCGCGCGGGCGTGGCGCTGCCCGGCGGCGCGTGTCGCCGTGGGTCCTGTGTGCGTGGGCGACCTCGAGGTCGGGCGCAAACCGGGCGAGCGAGGCCTGGGGCTCGCGCGGCGGCGGCCGCTTCCAGTCGACGATCAGTTTGGGGTCGGGACGGGCCATGGGACGACCGCCGGCACTATGCGCGCGCTTGGCGTTTGATGGTTTGGCCGGGGCCCGCCCCCGGGGGGCTTGCCTGCGAGTCTCGGCCAAAAGGGTTTATGACCCCCCGGCGGGGAGGCAGGCACGTGGCCCCAAGCGTACAAGACCTGGTCTTCGCGCTCGCGGGGTCACTCGTACTCGTGTCGCTCGCTTCCGGGGCGGTTCGCCGCGCCCCGGGCCTGCGGGGGGCAGGAGCGGACTTCATGGGCGCAATGCTCCTGGCGGCGCTGGCATTGCTGGGGGCGTTCGTCGCCGCCTACAGTGAGTGGTCGGCCGGCGCCCAGGTCCTCGTGTCGGCCGCAGGGAGCGGCGCGCTCCTGGGCCTTGCCAGCGCGTCGCTCACGGCCGCGGATGTGCGGGCGCCTGCAGTCTTTGGCAAGCGCGGCCTGCGCTGGACGCTGGCTACCGCGGCCGTCGCGCTCACTTCCTTCGGCTGGGGCGCCGTGGCTGCCGGGGGCGGGGCCGCCGGCACCGGCGCGCCTGGCGGGTGGGTGGCCATGACGGTCTCGGCCGCGGCCGCAGCCGCGATCGGCGCGAGCGCGCTCGCCGCCCTGAAGGTCCCGGCGCCGCGGTTGGTGGCGCTCCAGCTGGTCTTGGGGACGGCGTCTTTGGCGGCCGGGATGGTCATCCTTGCCTTCGGGGCCATCGCCGTCGGCGCCGCGCTTGGCATGGTGGGGGGCGGCGTGGTCTTCTCGGCGACACGGAGTCCCAAACGGACGCGCGCCACGGACGACGCCAACGTGGCGGCGGTCTCCACGACCCCGGCGCCGCGCACGCGCAGCGGGGACGCAGGCGTGAAGGTCCGCGTGCCCAAGGGGAGCGCTGAGCGCGTCACCCGTTTCCGCGACGATGGCCTGCCGCCCGGGGACAACCGGTGACGCCTAGCGTCAAGACCCGCGTGGCGGGGGTGGCTCTGGGTCCGGGGCCGGCGCGACGTCACCGCCCTTCGCCGTGGACGCCGCGTCGCCTGCCGGGACCGGCGTCGGGCCGCCGAGGTAGGGCGGGACAGCGCCAAACCGGATGACCTCGCGCACGACGAACAGGTAGCGGATGAAATTGGCCGCGCCAACGAGCTCCATGGCAAGCAGCATGATCGCGAGCAGCAGCGCATAGCCCTCCGTAGACCCGAGCACGCCCGCCACGGGCAGGTAGTCGTGCAGGAAGTGGCCGACGATCGCGGCGTGCAGCCCAAGGCGCAGGAAGAGGACGCCGAAGACGAGCCCCGCCACGAACGAGCCCGGCAGTTTCCACAGGTCCCAGCTTGCGACGTGGGCCAGGCCGAAGGCCGATGCCGAGAAGAGGAGGAAGGCGACGGCCGGGCCGTCGAGCGCGAGTTTGCCGCCGGTGAGGTAGCGCCACGCCGGGCGGTCGAGCGAACCGCGGCCGGACCAGTGCACCGCGAGCAAGGGCAGGCCCAGGAGCAGGGACCGCGAGACGACCTCCTCCCAGACGGAGGCGTGCGCGAGCGTGATCAGCAGTTGGCCGGGGTCGGCTGACGTGATTCCCTCGGGGATGTTGGGCACGCCTCCAAACAGCCGCGCAAGAATGTAGACGGTCTCGGTGGCGAACACGGAGACGCAGAAGAGCCGCGCCATGAGGAAGATGCCGTTGGGCTCGTCGAGCCGCGGGCTCCCGGGGCCGAGCAACACGCGGCTGAAGTTCTGGAGGGCGCCGCGGCCGTGCTGGCGGAGGAAAAGCACGCAGCTCGCGGTGATGACCGCAACGAGCGCGAGGTGCCACGCGGCCGCCGCGAGGCCGGCCAGGCCGGCCACGCCCACGGGGACGGGGGTGATGAGGTAGAGGTCGACGACGACACTGTCCGTCCCGGCCGCATACCCGGCCGCCAGGGGAGCGCCCGCGATGAGGAGGATGAGGTTGTTCGCCAGGAGGAAGAGCACGAGGGCGGCGGCCGTGGCTGTCCCGAACCGCGCGGCGCGCACGAGCAGCAGGTCGTCGGTGGGGAGCGGCGGGCCGACGAGGGTGATCTCGGCGGCGGTGGGCAACACATAGGCGTGGGCTGCGGCCTCACTGGAGACCGGCCCGACGCGGTCGGTGCCAGCTGCCGAGGGGTACTCCGGCCCCGCGCTCTCGGGGACCCGCTTCGCACGGTCAATGTGGATCTGCGCGTGGCACTTGCGGCAGACCACGAACGAGAAAGCGCCCGTGTAGGGGACCGTGTTGCCGCATTGGTGGCAGTAGATTTCTTTCGTACGCTCCCCCGCGCGGCGTCGAACCCGCCGCCGGAGATAAACAGTCCGCAAGACTGCCCGCGGCGGCGGACGCGAGCGGGCGCGCCGAGCATTCACTCGCCCCCCGTCCGATTTTAAATATCGTTAGCCTCCATCCTTCGTACTGGCCCGCCAGCCGGGCGTACCGGGGAGGGTAGGGATGGCTCCGCGCAAGCGTACGGTGCGGCTCGAAACCTTCCGGGCCGGCGGCGACGACCGGGGGGGGGCCGCGGACGGCCCGCAGGCAGGCCCCTCGGGCAAGACCGACACCGGGCCTACCTTCCTGACCGTCGGCGAGCTTAGCGAACTCATCGGGCAGGACCTGCGCCAGGACGAGCGCCTGCACGGCGTGTGGGTCCGCGGTGAGGTGAGCGAGGTGCGGGACTACCAGAAGGGCTGGTACTTCAACCTCAAGGACGAGGATGCGCTCATCAGGGCGGTCATCTGGAAGTACGGCGCGACCAGAGACCTCGGCCAAATGCTGAAGGAGGGCGCGGAGGTGCTCGCGCGGGGCGATGTGACGACATACAAGGCGCGCAGCATCTACCAGCTGCGCGTCGCGCAGGTGCAGCCGACCGACAAGCGGGGCGCGCTCTTCCTCAAGTTCGAGAAGACGAAGAAGAAGCTGGAGGCCGAGGGGCTCTTCGCGCAGGAGCGCAAACGACCGATCCCCGCGATCCCGGGGGTGGTCGGCGTCGTCACCTCGACGGAGGGCTCGGTGCTCCGGGACATCATCCACGTGGTCGAGCGGCGCTTCCCCCACGTGCGGCTGCTAGTCGCCCCCGCGCGCGTGCAGGGCCAGGGCGCGGAGCACGAGATCGTACGCGGCATCGAGGCGCTCGGCCGCTTCGGGGGCGTCGACGTGGTCATCGTCGCGCGCGGCGGCGGGTCGATCGAGGACCTGTGGCCGTTCAACGAAGAGGTGGTGGCCCGCGCGGTGCGCGCGAGCGCCGTGCCGGTCGTGTCCGCCGTGGGGCACCAGACCGATGTCACGATCTGCGACTTCGCGGCCGACTTGCGCGCGGCGACCCCCTCGGCGGCGGCGGAGGTCGTCGTCCCCAACGTGGAGGACCTCGTCGCGGACCTGGAGCAGCGGGAGGAGCGGCTCAGGCGGGGCCTGGTGCACACGCACGAGGTCGCGCGCGAGCGGTTTGGGCGTTTGGCGCGCGCGCCCGTGTTCCGCCAGCCCCAGACCCTGCTCGAGCCGAGGCAGCAGTGGCTCGACGACGTGACGGGGCGGCTGCACGCAAGGACTGGCGTCATGGTGGAACGCGCCAAGGCGCGGTTGGACCGCTACGCGGCGGCGCTCGACGTCCTGTCACCGCTACGGACGCTCGCGCGCGGCTACGCGATCGCGGTGGCGGGCGACGGCCGGGTGGTGCGCGCGGCCGGGGAGGTCGAGGTCGGGGACGACGTCGACGTGCTCCTGAGCCAGGGCGAGCTGGCCACACGTGTCAGGGCGAAGCGCAAGGGTAGGCTTGAGCGCGGCTCGGCGGGGGACAATTAAGAAGGGTGTGCGCAGCAATCGGGGGGATTCGGGAAGCCATGGCTAAGGAGAGGCCGGCGCGCGGCGCCGACGACGACGAGCTCGAGGCGCTCCCCTTCGAGGCGCTGCTCAAGCGGCTCGAGGAGGTGCTCGATGAACTCGAGGGCGGCAAGCTGTCGTTGGAGGACTCGCTCGCGCGCTTCGAGGAGGGCATGCGCCTGCGAGCGCTTTGCGAGAAGAAGCTGAAGGGCGTCGAGTTGCGGATGGAGAAGCTCGTCCAGGAGAACGGCGGCCTGAAAGCGCGACCGCTCGACGGGGAGTAGACCGCCCATGCTCGACGTGAAGCGGATTCGCGACGAGCCCGAGGCCGTCCGGGGTGCGCTGGCCACGCGGGGCGGCCCGTGGGCCGACGAGTTCGACACGCTCCTTGGGCTTGACCGCCGGTGGCGCGAGGCGACCCAAGGCGTGAACCAGTTGCGCGAGGAGCGCAACCGCGCGTCGCTCGAGATCGGTGCGATGAAGGACAAGACCGCGCGGGAGGCAAAGGTCCAAGAGGTGCGCGGTCTCAAGGGGCGCCTTACCAGCCTCGAGGCGGAGCTGAAGGACCTCGCGCAGCGGCGCGACCGGCTCCTGATGGAGATGCCCAACACACCGGACGGCTCGGCCCCGAGGGGCAAGGACACAGAGGAGAATGTGGAGCTCCGCACGTGGGGCACACCGAGGGAGTTCGCGTTCGCGCCCAAGGACCACGCCACGGTCGGGGAGTCGCTCGGGATCATCGACTTTGCGCGCGGCGTGAAGCTCGCGGGTGAGGGCTACTACGCGCTCGTGGGGTGGGGCGCGCGCCTTGAGCGCGCGCTGATCCAGTTTTTTCTCGACGAGGCGTGGCGCAACGGGTACAAGGAGGTCATGCCGCCCTTCATCGTCACGGAGGAGACGGCAACGGGGACGGGGCACCTCCCGAAGAACGCGGACGACATGTACCTCATCGAACGCGACAAGATGGCGCTCGTCCCGACGGCCGAGATGCCGCTCACGAGCTTCTACCGGGGGGACCTGATCCTCGCGTCGCAGTTGCCGATCAAACTGTGCGCGTACACGCCGTGCTGGCGCCGCGAGGCGGGCCGCAACACGGACACGAAGGGGCTCATCCGCGTCCACCAGTTCAACAAGGTCGAGCTGCTGAAGGTGTCAACCCCCGAGCAGGCCCCCGTGGACCTCGAGTCACTGACGGCAGACGCCGAGGCGCTGCTGCAGAAGCTAGGGCTCCCCTACCGCGTGGTAGACCTTTGCACAGGCGACCTGGGGTTCGCGGCGGCAAGGACCTACGACATCGAGGTATGGCTGCCGAGCCAGAAGGCGTACCGCGAGATATCGTCCTGCTCGACCTTCACGGACTTCCAGGCGCGGCGTGCCGGGCTCAAGTACCGCGAGAAGGAGGGGCAGGTCGGCAAGTTGCCCCACACGATCAACGGGTCGGGGCTCGCGGTGGGACGGACGTTCGTGGCCATCCTGGAGAACTACCAGCGGGAGGACGGCAGCGTCGAGTTGCCACACGCGCTGCGGCCGTACGTGGGGGGCGCCACGGAGGTCCGCGCGTCGCAAATGTGATGCGCCTCCCGGTCTCCCACGACGATGGGCTTATCAGGGCGCGGGGGGCGTCCCGTCAGAGGGCCCCATGCTCGCTGATGGCGCGTTCCTCTCGTGTGCGCTCCACCTCCCGCGCCGCGACGCAAGCATCGCGACGGACGTCGACGAGGCGTTCTGGGGACTTGCCGGCGCCGGCTTTGCGCCGGACAGCCGCGGCAAGCTGCGCGTCGCGCAGGAGCGGCGCATCCCCGAGGTGAGCGGCGAGACGCACCGCGTGCGCGAATTCGAAGGCGCAATCAACATCGACCAGGCGATCCGGCAACTGCGGCGCGTCCCTGCGGACTTTTGGGGGCAGGTCCAACTGCGCGGCCAGTTCGCGATCGGCGGGCGCTTCGAAGAGGTTACAGCCGTCGTGTGCCCGTTCTCGTCGCGCGGGCCGGGCCTGTTTAGTGCGCACCTGCTCTTCCAGGAGCCGGGACTGCTCACGCAGGACCGCCTCCCGCAGGAGCGACCCGCCCACGCGTTGGAGGCGCTCGGGCGGCTCGCCGACGCGATGGCTCCCGTGCTTGCCAGCCTTGACACCCGGCAGTTCCCGCCGGACCCCGAGGCGCTGCGCGCGGGCCGCATCCCGTGGGTGCCGTGGGCCGGCTACCTGGCGCCCGGTGCCCTGCGGTCGGTCGGGAAAGGGGGCCTTGCCCGTCTGCCCGAGTGGGTCCCCTGGCTCGAAGAGGCGCTCGACGCGAAGGGTGCGGGGGGGACGCGCGAGACGCCGGGCGGGGGGCTGATCTGGGTGCTGCCGGAGGTGGGTCTCGGGTCGCACGTCAGCCAACCGGCCGACGACCCGCAAATGGCTGCATGGAGGCATTACCTTGCCCGTGTTCGTA
>CBEUCC010000017.1:0-32046 GCA_965541515.1 uncultured Thermoplasmata archaeon | reverse complement strand
CAGCCGGTGGCCCGCGACATTGACCACATCGTCGATGCGCCCCATGATCCAGAAGTACCCGTCCTTGTCGCGCCGGGCCCCGTCGCCAGTGAAGTACACGCCGGGGATGTCCGACCAGTACTGCTCCCTGTAGCGGTCCGGGTCGCCCCACACCGTGCGCAGCATCGCCGGCCACGGCTTCTTGATGACTAGGTACCCGCCCGAGCCCAGAGGAACCTCGTTGCCCTCCCTGTCGACGACCGCCGCGTCGACCCCCGGCAGGGGGAACGTGGCACTCCCGGGCTTGGTCGCGGTGACCCCTGGCAGGGGCGTGATGAGGATCCCGCCGGTCTCCGTCTGCCACCAGGTGTCGACAATGGGGCACCGCCCGCCCCCGATGTGCTTCTGGTACCACATCCAGGCCTCCGGGTTGATGGGCTCCCCGACGGTGCCCAGCAGCCGCAGCGTCGACAGGTCGTGCTTGGCCGGCCACGCGTCGCCTTCCGCGATGAACGCGCGGATGGCCGTGGGTGCCGTGTAGATGACGTTGACCTTGTGCTTCTCCACGATCGCCCAGAACCTGTCGGGCTCGGGGCACATCGGCCCGCCCTCGTAGATCACCGCCGTCGCGCCCAGCGAGAGGGGCCCGTAGACGGTGTAGGTGTGCCCCGTGACCCAGCCGATGTCCGCCGTGCACCAGTAGGTGTCGTGCTCCTTGAGGTCGAAGACCCAGTCGGTGGTCCGGTTGGCCCAGACCATATAGCCCCCCGTCGTGTGGACCACGCCTTTGGGCTTGCCCGTCGTGCCGCTCGTGTAGAGGATGTAGAGCGGGTCCTCGCTGTCCATCGCCGCTGGGTCGCAGCGGGGGCTCTCACCCTCCACGAGGTCGTGCCACCAGTGGTCGCGGCCGTCCTTCATGGGAACACCCTGGGCGGTCCGCTTGACGACGACCACGTGGGCCACCTTCTGCGTCAGCTCGAGTGCGGCGTCGACGTTGGCCTTCAGCGGCACGATGTTGCTCTTGCGCCACCCCCCGTCCGCCGTGATGAGGACCGTCGCGCCCGCGTCGTTGATCCGGTCTTTGAGCGCCTCGGCCGAGAACCCCCCGAAGACGACGCTGTGGATCGCGCCGATCCGCGCGCAGGCGAGCATCGCCACCACCGCCTCGGGGATGAGCGGCATGTAGATCGCGACCCGGTCGCCCTTGGCCACCCCCAGGTGCCGGAGCGCGTTGGCGGCCTTGTTCACCTCCCGGGCGAGCTGCCGGTACGTGATGACGCGGCTGTCGAAGGGCTCCCCCTCGAAGATGAGTGCCGCCTTGTCCGCGCGGGGCCCCGTGAGGTGGCGGTCCAGGCAGTTCGCGCTCGCGTTGAGCTGGCCGCCGACGAACCACTTGGCAAAGGGGGGTTTCCAGTCGAGGACCTGGTCGAACGGCCGGATCCAGTCGATGTGCGCCGCCTGCGCGCGCCAGAACCCATCGGGGTCGGCCCCCGCGGCCTTGCGCAGCTCCTCGAGGCGCGCCGCGTTGATGTTTGCGGCCTTGGCAAAAGCCGGAGGCGGCGGGAAGACGCGCGTCTCTTTGAGGAGACTCTCGATCTGGTCGGCCATGGGCTCGGGTGGAGGGAAAACGCCGGTCAAATCCCTTGTGGCCCCCCACAGAAGCTGCGGGGCACGGGCCGCCGCACGCGCGTCACCCCGCCCCCCCCGAATCCCGTCAACTGCCGACCGCAGGGCCATACAAGCGCCCAACAGAGCGGCGCCGCGGAGCGCTCAATCCTACATGCTTCCTAATTTGGAATTAGTAGCCAGTCAAATGTCCAGGAAAATCTCCCCCTGACTTATATGCGTCCATTTGCCTGCACCGCTCGCGTGTTGCCTGTGCGGCGCGCTCGAATGTATGGACAACCTAGGAGGAAGCCCCCATGACACCCAGCCCCGTGACGAAGCGGACACCGCAAGAAGTGATGACCCTGATGCACCAAGAGAAAGTCAAGTGGCTGGACCTGCAATTTGTCGACCTCAACGGCCGCCTGCAGCACATCTCGATCCCGTCCGCGACGGTCGACGACGACGCGTTCAAGCACGGCGTGGGGAAACTCGACGGCTCGTCCATCCGCGGGTTCAAGGCGATCCACGAATCGGACATGCTCATGAAGCCTGACCCCGACACGTTCGCCGTCCTGCCCTGGGGCGGCGGCCTCAACGGCCACGACTTTTCCAACGGCAACGGCAACGGCAACGGCCACGAGGGCCGCAAGATCGCGCGGATGCTCGTGGACATCTACGAAGGTGCGAGCAATGACCGCTTCACGCGCGACTCGCGCTACATCGCCGAGCGCGCGCAGGACCAGGCCACCGCGATGGGTTACGACACGACCTACTGGGGCCCCGAGCTCGAGTTCTTCGTGTTTGACGCCGTCAAGATGCTGCCCAATGCCGAGGCGGTGCGCAACCCGTCTGCCGGCTGCGGCTACGAGATCGTTTCGGACGAGGCCCCCTGGTCAAACGGCGACAACCACGGGAAGACCGTGCCGATCGGGTTCAAGGAGGGCTACTACCCGGCCCCGCCCGCCGACTCGCTACACGACTTCCGCACGGAGGCCTGCAACATCCTCCAGAACGACTTCAACATCGTCCTCGACGCGCACCACCACGAGGTCGCGACGGCGGGCCAGTGCGAGATCGACATGCGCTACGCGCCGATGGTCGCGGCGGCCGACAATTCGATCACGTACAAGTTCGTCATGAAGCTGGTCGCGCACAAGATGGGCAAGATCGCGACGTTCATGCCCAAGCCGATCTTTGGGGACAACGCCTCGGGGATGCACGTCCACCAGTCGCTGTGGACGCAGGGGAAGAACGCAATGTTCGACCCCGACGACCCCTACGCCGAGATCTCGCAGACCTGCCGCTACTACATCGGCGGGCTGATGGAGCACGCGCGGGCGCTCTGCGTGTTCACGAACCCGTCGACGAACTCGTACCGCAGGCTCGTGCCGGGCTACGAGGCGCCCGTGTTCATCGCCTGGTCGCGGCGCAACCGGAGCGCCAACATCCGCATCCCGCGCTACTACAAAGCGATCGAGAAGGCCACGCGCATCGAGTACCGGACGCCGGACCCGAGCGCGAACGTGTACCTATGTTTCTCGGCGCTGCTCGCAGCCGGCCTCGACGGCATCAAGCGGAAGGTTGACTGCGGCGACCCCGTGGACGAGGACATCTACAAACTGTCGCGCGCGCGGCGAAAGGAGCTCGGCGTTGGGGAGTTGCCAGGCAGCCTGCGGGAGGCCGTCGACGCGCTCGAGGCCGACCGCGAGTTCCTCAAGCCGATCTTCCCGGACGACCTCGTGGAAAAGTACGTGGAGCTCAAGGTCGACGAGCACATCCAGACTTCCTTGCGGCCGAGCCCGTACGAGTTCTACCGGTACTTGGACACCTGAGGCCCGTGGCGGCTCCCGCTCACTTTTCCCGGCGCCCTAGCGGGCGCCGGTATCTTTCCCCTCGTGCCATGGCCCGTCAGGTTCATTGCCCACCGGCCGGCCTAGTATCGTCGGATGCGACCCCGCGGCTTTCTGCTTGCGTCCGTCATGGTTACGATTGCGCTGGCTCCCGCCGCCGCGGGTGCGGTTATTGACGAAGGCTCGATTGAACTCGCGAGACTGGAAGAAGCGCATACGGAATGGATCCATTTCGAGCAGCATGAGATCGTCTACTGGGAGAGCCACTCGACCGAGTTCATGGACTTTGTTGCCGAGATCCGCGACCAAGGGGTGGTCTTCGCTGATGATGGAGGCGGTTTCTCGCAGTGCCTTTTTGCGGATGAGGACCTCGATTTCCGGCTGAGGTGGCGAAACGGCGGCGTGATCGCGCTTACCGCCCGAGACGGAGTCGTCAATTACACGATCGAAGACTCGCGCGGCGGGGCCGGCTGCGAGTCTTCGACGGACGCCCTGGAGGCGCGCCGTGCGATCGATGGGCGCGCCGCGCCTGGAACGGGGATCGAGCACGCGGCGCTTGCGATGGTGTTTGTGGCGGTGGCGCTTTCGCGCCGCCGTCTGATCCGTGGGCGATAGGGCCCCGCTTCGGCCCATCGGGGCATCGGCCGGGGACCAAAGGCCATACGGCTGATCACTCGTCGGCCTTCAGTTTCCCCGCCCACGCTTTCCGCATCTTCGCAACCTTCGGCGAGACGACGGCGCGGCAGTACCCCTCCGTGGGGTTGTTTCGGTAGTAGCCCTGGTGGTAGTCTTCGGCCACATAGAACCGGTCCACGGGCACGACCTGCGTCACGGGGTGCCCAGAATACACGCCCCCGTCAATGAGGTCCTTGATCGCAGATTCCGCTGCCGCTTTCTGCTCGTCGTCGTGGTACAGGATGACCGACCGGTACTGCGTCCCCACGTCCGCCCCTTGGCGGTTCAGGGTCGTGGGGTCGTGGACCGTGAAGAAGACGTCGAGCAACTCGCGGTACGATATCACGCCGGGGTCGAACGTGAGCTGCACGACCTCCGCGTGGCCGGTCGTGCCCTCGCACACCTGCCGGTATGTCGGGTCCTTTGCGCTGCCCCCCGCGTAGCCGCTCACCGACTGCTCGACGCCCTCCAGCATCTCGAAGGACGCCTCCAGGCACCAGAAGCACCCGCCGCCGAGTGTCGCGAGACCTTTTTCGACCATCGGGCGCCGGAACCCCGGCGCCGCGGATGAAGGTAGCCCCGAACCCGACCCGAAGGCGGCGCGCGGCCGGCTACGGCAGCTCCGGCTGGAAGATGTGCTCCCACGTGTCGAGTTGGCCGCCTAGCCGCACCCACAGCGGTACGTGCGCCTCCAGCCACCGTGCGCCGTCGATCCCGCCGCAGTCAAAGACGCCACCCCAGCCGAGTCCCTTCACGAGTCCCTCGACCTTCGCCTTGGCACCCGCGTCGTTTCCCGCGATCATCAACTTCGGCCTGCCGGCCTTGACGCGGGGGTCGACCATCTGGACGCTCGAGATCGTGTTGAACGCCTTCACGACGTGCGCGTTCGGGAGCTTCCGCTGCACCCGCTCGCCGAGCGAGTCCGTCGTACCCACGAACAGCCCCGGCGGCGTGCCCTTCGAGAAGTCGAGCGGGTTCGTCACGTCGATCACGACCTTCCCGTCGAAGTTGGGGGGGCCCGCGCTTTCGATGGCGGGCTCCGCGCCGGAGCCGAGCGTCGCAAGCACCACCATCTCGCCGTACTTCGCGGCCTCCTCGGAGGTCCCTGTGTGGCCCTTCGACCCCACGGCCTCCTTCCACCCGCGCAGCTTCTCGCTGCCCGGCGTGCGCGAGCCGATCATCACGTCGTGCCCGTGTTTGGCAAACCCGCTTCCAAGTGCCTGCGCTACATCACCACTGCCGAGGATCCCGATCTTCATGGGGGGTTTCGAGCCTTGGCTGCGTACTTATTGATTCGCTCGGATCGGCCGCCTCCACCGCAAGGGGGTCTCTTTGTCGGCCCGCCAGGCAACCGTTGACCGGTGGCGATGGTCCAAGGCCGGCTAGCTCAACTGCCGCCCGAGGGGGGCACGCCCCGGCGTCCCCCGACCGTTTGTTGCGGGCGGGGCGAGTCCGCCAAGCCCGCCTCCATTACTTTTATACCCGGCCACCCCCCCTTCCGCCCCCGCTGGGCACCTTGACGTCGCCCACGTGCCTTGACGTGGAAGAACTGGTGCGCCCACCACGGAGGAACAGCCGATGACATTCACGATCGCAGAGCCTTGTGTCGGTGTCAAGTCCGGAGAATGCGTCGACGTGTGTCCGGTGGACTGCATCCACCCCACCCCGTCCGAAGCGGAGTTCGAGACAGTCGACATGATCTACATCAACCCCGCCGAGTGCATCGACTGCGGCGCCTGCGAGTCGGTGTGCCCCGTGACGGCCATCTTCCCGGCTGACTCGGTCCCGGATCAGTGGAAGGAATACACCCAGAAGAACGAGGACTACTTCAACAAGTAGCCCCCCTCCCACCGCCCAAGGAAGGGCCCCTGGTGCCGTCTACTAACCGCAAGGCAAGCCGCGACCCGTCCGCGCCGGTCATCCGGCTTTTGTCCTTCAAGGTGCCCGTCCGCTCCCAGGCCGAATTCCTCGAGGAGTTCGAGCGCGTCGTCTCGGGGATGGCCAGCGCCCGCGGCTACCTAGGCCACGAGACCTTGCTCGGCGGTCGCAACCCGCGCCATGTGCTCGTCCTGACGGCGTGGGTCTCCAAGCGCCACTGCGAGTCCTTCTTCGAAGAGGCCTCGGCCATCGCGCGGCGCAAGCGGCTCGTCTTCCGGTTCCTCGAACGGTCCGAGTTCTTCCGCGCCCACCGGGCGCCCTCGTCGGCGCTGTTTGCGGGGCTTGGGGCGGTGCGGGGCTAGTGGGCCGACCGTCGGCGGCGGGCGCCTAGCGCGATAGGGTCGCAGCCCACCCGGAGATCTGTTCTCTTTCGCCGTGCTCGTTTCGATGGTTTCGGCCTGAGAATAAAGATGCCGGCCCCCTGCACCCGATGGTCAAGGCGGCAGCCGCACGAGCGCCGCAACCACGCCCTTGTACTCGGGGATGCCCGCCTCCTCGAGCGCGTCCCGCACCCTAGCGACCGCGTCGTCCTCGCGGTACTTCTGGTAGAGGAAGGTCGCGGTGAGCGAGGCGGGGTATAGCGAGATCGACAGCTGCGCGAGCGCCACGATCGCGTCGATGAGCCCGAAACCCGAGATGTAGTAGACGATGAAGAAGGTCCCAATCGTGCCCACACCAAGCACCGGCCCCATCTGCGAGAGGAACCAACGCGATACGCGCTCCACCGTCTGCTGCTTGCGCGAAAGGTACCGGACGCCCGCGTCCTCGATCAGCCAGATGGGCGCCATGATCCAACCGAGCGCGAACGCCGAGAACACCGTGAGGAACGCGACCGTCGTCGAGCGCGCCGCCAGGTCCGCAAGGGGCAGCTGCTGGCCGGGGTTGCTCGGGAGGAAGAGCGTCGAGAAGATCGTGCCAAGCGCGATCGAGATGCCGTAGATGTAGGTAGCCCGCCCCGCCGCGCTCCTCAGGGAGAGCGCGCGCTCCACGGGCACGCGGAAGTGCTGGCCGCGCTGCACCTTGGGCTTCTCGAGCGCCTCGATCGGGTCTAGGTTCTTGAACGCCTTGCGGTGGAGTTGCACGAACGCCACGGCCGTGCGCGTGTCGAGGTTTCCCCACCGCCAGAAGCGCCACTGGCCGATGGCCATCGGGAAGTAGATGAGGATCGCCACGAGCGGCTCGAGGACACGCGGGATCGGCAGCAGGAACTGCACGGCGAGGAAGGCCCCGAGGAAGCCTATGTTGACCGCCACGACACGCCGGAATAGGCGGTCCTGGCGGAACGCCTCGCCCGCGGTCTTCACGACCTTCCCGGGGCGCGTCAGCGGGGGCGCCTCCTCCTCGCCGGGGTCGTACACGTGCCGCCTCCGCGCGGCCGTTTGCGCTGCGCCGCTATGTACCCTGCGCGCCGCCCCGGCCGCCGGCGGGTGCGGGGCAACGTTCAAGCCACCCTCCCGGGGTTGCCCCGCACCCCCCATGGCCGACGCGAAGGACGGAAACGGCCCCGAGGAGGGCGTGCCGAACAAACGGATGGTCCTCGTCGTCGTCTCGGCCAGCGTCTTCATGGCGACCCTCGACGGGTCGATCGTGAACCTGGCCCTGCCGACGATCGCGTCGGAGTTCTCCGTCGACGCGACCCGGGTCGAGTCTGTGGTCACCTCGTACCTTATCGCCATCGCCTCGACGCTGCTGCTTGTCGGCGCACTGGGCGACCGCCTCGGTCGAAAACGCCTCTACACGGCGGGGATCGCCGTGTTCACCGTGGGCTCGGGCCTTTGCGCCATCTCCACGGCGCTCGAGTCGCTCGTCTCGTTCCGCGTCGTCCAGGCGCTTGGCGGCTCGCTCATGTTTGCGATCGGGCCCGCCATCCTGACGGCCGCGTACCCGGCCCGCGAACGCGGTGCGGCACTCGGTGCTATCGGCACCGCCGTCGCGGCGGGCCAGACCGCCGGCCCCGTCATCGGCGGGATGCTGCTCCAACTCTTCGGGTGGCAGGCGATCTTCCTGGTGAATATCCCGATCGGCGTTGCTGCCCTCCTGCTCTCGCGGCGCCAACTCGCGGACGACCACCCGGGCGCGCGCGCCACGGGTGAGGCGCGCGACCGCCCGGCCTTCGACGTGCCTGGCGCGGTGCTGTTGCCCTCCGCGCTGTTCATCCTCATGGTCGCGGTCGAGTTCGCGGGGCACGAGCTTGCAATCTCGCCGACGGTCATCCTGTTGCTTGTGGTCGTGGCTGGCCTGCTCATTGCGTTCCGGTATGTCGAGAAGCGTGCCGCCTCGCCGCTTGTCAGCTTCAAGGCCCTGCGCAACCGAGAGTTCGCCCTCTCCAACACCGCCGGCTTCCTCTCGTTTGTCGCAATCGGCGCATCGTTCTTCGTGCTCCCGTTCTATATGGCCGGGGTCCTGGCGTACGAACCCTACAAGATGGGCCTCATGCTGCTGCCCATCCCGGCGGCGATTGTGCTCATCGCCCCGTACTCGGGCCGCCTCTCGGACCGGATCGGCACGCGCATCCCGTGTGTCACGGGGATGGCGCTCGCGTCGCTTGCCGCCTTAGCCTTGATGACCTTGGACGCAGCCTCCACCGAAATCGACCTCGTATGGCGCCTCGCGCTCTACGGCGGGGCTATGGCACTCTTCCAGTCCCCAAACAACTCGACGATCATGGGCTCGGTCGAGCGCCATTTTCTGGGCCTCGCTTCGGGGATGATGGCCACCATGCGCACCCTCGGGTTCGCGCTTGGCGTCGCCAGCGGCGCGGGCCTGCTTGCGGTCGGCTACCTGGCCGCGACCGGCGGGATGCCGTTGCCGCCGGGCGACGTTACGCCCGACGCGGCGGCGTTTGTCAGCGCGCAGTCGTTCGCCTTCCTCGCGGTGGCAGTCATGTGTGCGGCAGCCGCCGTCACAAGCGCGGTCCGGCCGTCCACTCCACCCCACGGCCCGAAGCCCGACGCCGTGCCCGCCACGAGCGGGCCAGGCCCCTGAGCCTCACTGCATCTTGCCGCGGTAGATGAGCCCCATGATGTGAGCGCTCTGGAAGTAGCGCTTGTCAAGCTCGCGCTGCTGCCGCCGCTTCTTGAACGCCTCCGACTGCTCCTTCAGCCGGTCGAGCTCCATGCGCACGTCCTCCCCCAACTCGCGCTTTAGCGCCTCGATCGTGTCGTCCTCGATCTCGCTCTCGAACTGGATCGCGTCGATCGAGTCGTCCACAAACTGCAGGAACCCGCGCAGCGGCGGGAGGTACTTGCTGCGGTACTCGTAGATCAGGTCAATCGTGAGGTCGTACCACTTCTCGGGGCGCTGCTTCCCGCGGTTGGTTCGGAGCCAGTCGAGGAACGCCTTCAGGTCGTCGTCCAACGTTGGCGCGCTCCCAACCGCCCCCGATACACAAGCATGTACGAGGGGCGGCGCCTGACCGGGCCCGGGCGTAGATAAACGTTGAGGGGGAAGCACTGGGCTCCCGAACGGTTTGATGGCGGGGCCCTGCCTACCGCGAAATTGTCTCCCTGTGATTGTCCGGCGGTCCCCCCTTCCAAGCGCCGGGATGTACATCCTGCGGGCCGCCCCCCGAACCGCCCCGCGCGCCCTAGCGGTCGTCTCCGACCCGAACCGCCCCGCGCGCCCTAGCGGTCGTCTCCGACCCGAACAGTCTCGCGCGCGCGTGCATGCGCGCGCGCATGGCAAACGTCTGGCTCGACCGTTTCCGCAGCCGCGGAGCACTGCCAAATCTCCAAATAGGGCGTCCGTCTGCTCCGGCCGCGGAGCACGAACCCCCTGAACACGCTCATCGTCGCGGAAAAGGACATCGCGGCCAAGCGCATCGCCCAGATCCTCTCTGCGGGCAAGTCCAAGCGAAAGATCGTCGCCCACACCGCCACCTACGAGTGGGTGGACGGGAAGGACACCTTCACCGTCATTGGCCTGTCTGGCCACATTGTCGAGCTTGACTTCCCGAAGAAGTACAAGCGCTGGTTCTCCATTGCGCCCTCAAAGCTCATCGACATCGAGCCGGAGAAGCGGCCCGAGGCGCGCGGCAAGGCGCCAGCGATCGTGGCTGCCCTCACCAAGCTCGCCAAGCGCTACCAACGCGTCATCATCGCCACGGACTACGACCGCGAGGGCGAGTTGATCGGGGTCGAGGCCCTCGACATCCTGAAGGCCGCACACCCGAAGCTCACGTTCAAGCGCGCGCAGTTCTCCGCGCTCACGCCCAAGGAGGTCAAAGGCGCTTTCGAGACCCCGACCGCCATCGACTTCCAGTTGGCCAAGTCCGGCCAGTCACGCCAGATCGTGGACCTCGTGTGGGGGGTCATCCTCACCCGCTACCTCTCCATGACGAGCGGCCAGGTGGGCCGCGACTTCCTCTCGGTCGGGCGTGTACAGTCGCCCACACTGGCCATCATCGTGGACCGTGAGCGCGAAATCGGCGTGTTCGTCCCCGTCCCCTACTGGGTCGTCCAGGCCGAGCTCGAGGGCGAGGGGCGCTTCGACGCGGTCCACACCAAGGGCCGCTTCGACGCAGAGACCGACGCGCAGGCGGCGCTCGAGCGCGCGCAGGTCGTCTCCACCGGGACGGTCACCAGCGTCACCGCCAAGACGCGGGTCGACAAGCCCGTACCGCCCTTCAACACGACCTCCTTCCTCCAAGCCGCCGGGCGCATCGGGGTCTCGGCCAACGCCGCGATGAACATCGCCGAGAGCCTCTACATGCGCGGTTTCATCTCTTACCCGCGGACGGACAACACGGTCTACCCGCCGTCGCTGGGCCTGGGGGAGATCCTCGACAACCTGAAGAAGGGCGAGTTCAAGCCGCTCATCGACGAGATCCTCGACCAGGAGACCATCATCCCGGTCAAGGGCCCCAAGACGGCGACGGACCACCCGCCGATCCACCCGGTGGAGGCCGTGAAGCGCTCCGACCTCAAGCCCGACGAGTGGAAGGTCTACGAGCTCGTCGTCCGCCGGTTCCTCGCCACGCTGGCACCCGTGGCCAAGACCGAGACGATGACCGTCAAGACCGACATCGGCGGCGAGCTGTTCCAGTCCAAGGGGACTCGCATCGTCGACGTCGGCTGGCGGCGCTTCTACCCGTACCTCGAGATCAAGGAGACGATCCTGCCCAAGGTCCAAGAGGGCGACGAGCTCAAGGTCGTCCGTGTGTGGAACGAGCGCAAGGAGACCCAGCCGCCGCCGCGGTGGTCGCAAGGCGCGCTCATCACCGAGATGGAGAAGCTGGGCCTTGGCACGAAGGCGACGCGGCACACGATCATCCAGAAGCTCTACGACCGGGAGTACATCATCCAGAACCCGGCGGTGCCGACGGAGGTCGGCAAGATCGTGATTGAGGCGCTCGAGAAACACGCGGAGTTGATCACTCAGCACGAGATGACGGCGCGGCTCGAGGCGGACATGGAACTCATCGCCACGGGCGACAAGACGTTCGATGAGGTCACGCAGGAGTCGAAGGACCTGCTCCGCAAGGTGATGGACCAGCTCGAGGAGAAGAAGAAGGAGATCGGCGACGAGGTAAAGCTGGCGATCCGGCGCCACAAAACGATCGGCAAGTGCCCGCGCGACGGCGGGGACATCATCATGCGCACCTCGCGCGCCGGCAAGCGGTTCGCCGGGTGCCTGAACTACCCCGAGTGCGAGCAGTCCTACCCGCTCCCGCAGTACGGGCGCATCGAGGCAATGGGCCAGACCTGCCCACGGTGCGCCTCACCGATGGTGCGCGTCTTCTCGAAGGGCCGCAGGCCCTGGGAGGTCTGCGTGAACCTGCAGTGCCCGACACGGCTCGAGCGGCTCGCGGCACAGGAGGCCGAGAAGGCGCAGGCCCAGGAGCGCGGGCGCAAGCTCGCGGAGGCGGCAGTTGCACGCGGCGACCTGCCGCCGGAGGTGCTCGAGGGGAAGGGCCCGAAGGGGGCGGTCGCGGAGGTCGACGGCGCGGGCGGGGCAGGCGGACGCGCGAAGAAGGCACCCGCGAAGCGCCGCGGTGGCGCCAAGGGCCGCTCGAAGCGCCCGTCGGGCAAACGGAAGGCGAAGGCGGGCGCCGGGAAGATGGCCGACCCCCCGCGCGGCAAGGGCGACGAGGCGAGCGCGTCCCTGGCAGCAGAAAAGTGACGTGCGGCTATGCGCGGTCAGGCGGAAAGCGCCTGGTAGTCCTCCAGGACCTCGTTTATCAGCGCGCCTGCCGCCCTGCACACCACGACAAAGCGCTCGGCCTGCTTGGTTGGGATGCCGTCCGTCGCCGTCAGGACATCGCCGACCGTGGTATGTGCGAGGTCGGGAGTCTGCTGGGTCGGCTGGCGCGCGCGCCACTGGGCGCGCGTGAGGGTGTGCGTCGGAAGCGATGAGACGTCTTGCACCACGAGGTCGCCACCGTAGGGGTACCGGCCGGTGGCGCCCGCGTTGAGGTCGACCTTCTGGAGCTCCCCGTACCCCTCGGTGAGCCTCCCCGGGTCACGCGTGTGGTTGCCGCCGGCGAAGTCGTCCATCTGCTCCATCGCGGCGATGGCGGCGTGGCGCAGTTGGCGCTCGGCGCCGGCGCGCCCGGAGAGCCGGAGGGCCACCTCCCGGGCGGCTTCACTACCCATGGCAAACCGCTGCCACTCGGCGGTTGTCGGAGCCGTCATCGCCGAGAGCGCAAGGCGAGCACTCGCGAGGGCGGCGGAGCGGGCCGCCGTGTCGGCCCCGTCCGGGTTGGCGCGGTTTGAAAACGCCAGGAGCTTGGCAAGGTCTCGCGTGCGGTTGCCCATCGCCGACTCGAACGCCACGCGTTCCTCGGGGTTTAGCGTCCCAAAGGCGGCCGACGCAAACGTCTGGCCGTTGAGCAGGATGACCCCCGCGAGCACGAAGAGGCCCGCGGCGATCCCGATCGGCCCCGCGGCCGCGAGCGACTGGCCGGTCAGGATCAGGAGCGCGCCTGCGGCGGTCGAGGCCGCGCTCTGGGCGAGCGACGGCAGCGTCAGGAGGCCCGCCACGGACGCCGGGTGGATGAGCCCCTCGGCGAGTAGCGTCAGGTTGCCCCCCGCATCATGATAGAGGTCGGCCACCTCGAGGGCAAACATGAGCGCGCCAAGCACCACGCTCGCCTTTGCGAACGCGGGGGCGGCGGCCTCCACGCGGGCAGTCGCGAAGAAGCGGTCGGCGACCTTCATCAGTCCGAGGCTGAGTTGGCGCAGCGTGTCGGCGCCGTGGACTGCGAACTTCCCGAACGCGATCGCAAGTCCGCCGGAGTCCCCCTCGTCGGCCTCCCGCTGGACGCGCACGACGTCGGCGCCAAGCGTCAGACCGGCAAGGGCCGCGGTGGCCACGAGCCCCACTTGCTCGAGGCGGAAATCCAGGCTCAGCGTGCGGCCGTCGTCGGTCCACGGGGAGGTTAGCTCGATCGACCCGTTCGAGAAAGCCGCGCGAGCGATCTCCGTCCCGTGGATGGTCGCGACGAGGAGCAGCCGCGTCTCCGGCGCCAGCACGAGCAACGCGGCCTCGCCGCCGGCCGTGGCGACCGGCGCCGGCAGGCCGCCCGCGATCTTGCGGGCCGCGTCTGTCGCCTTGAGCACCAACATCGAGGCCTTGAGGAAGCCCTTCGCGTCCGCGACGGCGTTTCGGAAGGAGTGGGTCAGGGAGGCCGAGGAGAGGAACACGTCGGCACGGGTCAGCGCCTCACCGGTCCGGCCTGCGTTGTCGCCACCGCCGGAGTCGCGTTCGATCCCCAGGAGGTCCTCGGCCTGGCGAAGCGCCGCCTCGCCAAGGGTGACGCGCTCCTCCACCTGTCGCCGGGCTACCGATGCAACGAACGTGCCGGACGGTGCCGGGGCAAGCGACACCTCCTCCGGACCCGCGCCAGCGTACGACGTGACCGGGACGCCGCCCGCGCAGAGGGAGTCCCTACAGGGGACACTCAGACCGACCGTGTGCTCGCCGTCGGGAACGCGCGCAAGGGTGACCTCGCCGCCCACAACGGTCGCGGAGCCTGCGGGGGCGCCGTCGACCGTGAGAGACGCCCGCGCGCCATCATCCACAGGCAGGTCAACGATGGAGACCGTGAGCGGATTGAACGACCGTCGGGGAGGCCCGTAGGCCTCGGCGAACCGGTTCGCGTCCTCGATGGGTGGGAGCGTCCGGACAGCCTGCTCCGCCGCGTAGTCGACCAGCGCGCTGCGGAGTGCCGCCGTCATGTTCGTGGTGGAGTTCATCGAGAGGCCGTGCTTCGCGAGCCACCAGGTGACCTCGCAAGCTACACCGCAGGTCCGGGCTTGGGCCTCGATCGCGGCCTGCTCCTGCGGCGTAATCAGGAGCCCGGGGTCCATGGGGCCGGTGGCCGCGCGCGCGTCGAACTCGACGGGGAGGTGGAGGGGCCCGACTTGCACACTGCCACGCGGGTTCGAGACCTCAACGATGAAGGTGACCTCGCCGCGCACGGCGACCTCGACGGCTTGCCAAATCCCTGCGCCCAGTTCCTGGCCGCTGAAGCCCCGCCGCGCGACGGAAACCCCGAGCCCGGCGTCGGAGAAGTTGAGGATCCTGACCTTGGCATCGCGGGTGCCCTCGATCGCGTGCGCGCGCCCTGCTCCGGACACGTCGACCGCTTCATCGTCCAGTCGGCTGCGGTTGTAGAGGTCCCCCGCGCGCAGGAACCCGTCCTGGCCCGCGGCCCGAACCGCGGTCTTGTCGAACGCCCCATCGCCGGACGTGCCGAAGGCCCACATCAGGGTCGCCTTCACGGCGGCGCGGACGGCTTCGGGGGCCAGCCGGCGGTCGAACGTCGTGACATTGGCCGTCGGCAAGACATGCTGGGCGGCCTGCGACGCGAACCGCTCCGCTAGCCCACCAGGCAGGAGCTCGGATGCCGCGCGCGCGGCGAGGGCTAGGGGGAGGGCCACCGGGACCTGCGAGCGGCCGGCAAATGCCACCGCCTCGGTATGTCCGGGCTTGCCCGGTGTCGAGAAGGACACTTCCGCAATCCCGGCAGCGGCCAACCATACGGGGACGTCCTCCGGGGTGCGTCCGCCGTACACGGAGGGGACTTCTGCCCATGCGTTTTCGGTGGATACCGAGAGCTTGGTGACGGTCACCTCGACAACGGAACCCGCCGCCCCCACCCGCGGGTAGAGTTGGTCGGCTGCATAGACGAGGCGCGCCGTCACCGTCTGGCGGATTCCGGTGAGCCCTTCCCCGGCGGCGTCAAGGCCCCCCGCGAGCTCGCCGTCGAGGATGTCCCCCACGACCGATGAGAGGGAGTCTGCCACCCGCCGCGCCTCGGCGCGCAGCGCACCGACCTGCTCGGCGTCCCCCGCGGCCCGGCCTGCTTGCGGGTAGTCCACGCTGTGGAGGTAGAGCGCTGCTGCACTCCCCATCACCAGCAGCGCGACGGCGACCAGCGCGAAGCCGGCGGTGCCGCTCCGGTCGTGGCGCAGGGGGTTGGGTGTTCCGTTCAAACGGGGGGCACGGCCTCCTCGGGGCACCCCTACCCTGCGTCCAAGGGCAAATGAAGGCGAGCGGATGGACTGCCGCGCACGTGTGATTAATCAGGGGGACGCCGCCCCCGCGCACGGGCGCCCAGAACGGTTATCACGACACCAAACGCTCCCCGCCCCCCATGCCCCTCTTCGGCTGCCACGTCTCCATAGCCGGCGGCATGAACCTCGCGGTCGACCGAGGGCGAGAGCTCGGCTGCGACGCCATCCAGGTGTTCACCAAGAACCAGAACCAGTGGAAAGCGAAGCCTCTCGACCCCGCAGACGTCAAGGAATTCAAGCGCAAGGCGAAGGGGGGCCCCTGGCCCGCGATGTCCCACGGGTCCTACCTCATCAACTGCGCGTCGCCCAAGGACGACCTCTACCTTAGGAGCGTCGAGGGCCTCAAGGTCGAGGTCGAACGCTGCGAGGCGCTGGCCATCCCGTTCCTCGTCCTGCACCCCGGTGCGCACACCGGGTCCGGCGTGGACGCCGGCATCGAACGGATCTCCCGGGCACTCACCACGGTCCTCGAGGCCCTCCCCGGGGGAAAGACCGTCATCTGCCTCGAGAACATGGCGGGCGCCGGGTCCGTGCTCGGGGCCTCGTGGGACGAACTCGCCCGCATGCGCGACGGGGTGAGAGCCGACAAGAAACGCGTCGGCGTGTGCTTCGACACCTGCCACGCCTTTGCCGCCGGGATCGACATGACCAGCGCCGAACGATACGGCGAAGAGCTCGATGCCTTCGACGAGCGGCTGGGGCTTGGAGTGCTCAAGTGCTTCCAGTTCAACGACTCGAAGTTCGAACTCGGCGCCAAGAAGGACCGCCACGAGAACATCGGTAGGGGGTACATCGGGCTCGAACACTTCCGGCTTCTCATCAACGACAAGCGGTTTGCCAAGCACGCGATGGTCCTCGAGACCGACCCGCGCGACGACGCGTTTACGGGGTGGAAGAAGGACCTCAAGACGCTGCGGGGGCTCGTGGGGAAGAAGGAGCCGATCCCCCCGAAGCGCCGGCGGGGGCAGCAGCGGATCGGCTAGGGGCGGAGCGGGGCATTTATCGCCGCGCGCGCCCCGTGGCGTTTCGAGGCCAAGCGCCCTGACCGACAGCCCCACCTCCAACGGTCCTGACGCCCACGAGGGCTCGGCCGCGATCTCGTTTGCCTGCCACGGGTGCGGTGATTGCTGCAAGGGGACGACCATCGTGCTCTCCCCCTTCGACCTCGCGCGCCTCGCCGTTGCTATGGGCGAGAGCCCCCGTGCGGTCGTCAAGGAACGCGGTGTGGTCCTCAAGCACACCACGACGAACCTGCCCACCCTCATGCTCGAGACCGTCCCCCGGTGCTCGCTCCTTGACGGGGCCGACCGCTGCACCGTCTACTTGCACAGGCCGCTCGTGTGCCGCGGCTACCCGCTGGGCGTGCGCGTCGACCTCAACGCCGTCGGCTGGAAGGCGCCGCTCGCGCAGTTTGCGCTGCGCCCCAACGCCTGCCCGGCGCCCGACCCCGGCAGCGGCGCCCCGCTGCCCGTCGTGAGCACACTGCACGAGATGGCGACGTCCGCCGGCTTGGAGCCCTACGCCGAAGCCTACCGCACCTGGTCGCGCCTGTGCTGGGACATCTCCGATACCTGGCGCTACGCCCAGATGACCACCGTCGAGACGCTCGGTTTCGACGAGGAGTTCGTCCGCGTCTTTTACCGGGAGGTCGACACGCCCCCGGACGAAGGCGACGCGCTCGTCGCGTTCCTGCGTCGCGCCGGGGCGTTCCGCGCGCGCCACCGGATCCCGGCCGCGGGCGGCGCGTACCGGCCGGCTACGGTCTGGACCGCGAGGGGCCCCGGGTGAGTCGGCGTCTTGGCCTGGCCACCCATGTTATCCGATGACCGCGGCCGTCGTCAGAGTCCTTTAATTACCTCACGGAGACTCCCTACCCGTGTCCGCGGCACGCCGTCGAAGGGGCATTTCATCGCCCCAACTTGTCGCGTTGCTTGCGGCTCTTTGTGCGGCGGTTCTCCTCTCGATGTCAGCCGGTGCGGTCCCCGAGAGCGAACCGAACGATTCGGCGGAAGAAGCCGACGAGGTGCAGGCCGAGGTGGAAGTAACCGGATCGATAGTCAACTCGGACTCGGACTTGTGGCGATTCCGTAGCCCGGAACCAGGCCTCGTTACGGTGGACCTCTCCTCCAGCGTGTCTGAAGGCAGGGTCATGTTTAGTGGTCCTGGCGGAGCCATTGGACCCGGTCGGGAGGACCTTGGCGACTCGATAGTAAGCTACGGCTTCCCCGTAGCCGGTGAGGCTGACTACTTTGTGATTCTCCGGTGGAACAACGCCCCCTACGACTATTCGATGACCCTCCACTTCTCGGCCGGCCTCTCGCCGCTTGTTGGGCCCGACGAGGTCGAACCAAATGGCGCTGGGTCGGATGCCACCCCCGGAGCGGTGGATACGCTGCTATCCGGCCTGTTGCCCTCGCGCTATCGGGACGACGACTGGTGGTCGTTCGAAGTGTCGCGGCAAGGACAAGCCGTCGTTGAGGTCGTGGGGCCAGACGACATCGTGCTGTGGGCCTTCGAGGACGGTGATGAGCTCGTAAACACGATGAGGACGTCCGCTGCTCACGTAGAATTCGAGGTTCCAAGACCCGGGACGGTGCTCGTGCACCTCTATCGGGCCCAGACCATGGCCACCAACGAATCGAACTACACGCTGCATTTCCGTTTCGAGCCGGACCTGGCGGCCGACTGGGCAGGAGCCGACGAGACCGAACCGAACAACGATCCCTCAAGTCCCACCTATCTGACCACCGGCGCGACTGCGCGAGGCCTGGCCGATTCCTGGCATGATCCCATCGACACATTCGCGGTCGAGGGGGAGGCGGGCGATATCGTCAGCCTCGCCGTCAGTTTCGAAGACGAATTCGGCGCAGGTGAAGTAACCGATCCAGACGACGAGGTTTCGTGGGGGCTTCACGAGGGTTCGCCGACGACCTCGTACGTTACGAGTTTTCTTTTCGACTCCGATTCGGTCTTCGTTTTCCAGGTATCCGCCTGGTCTCGGAGCGTCAATTATACCGTTACCTCTTCGCTACGTCACCTTCCGATTTACGACGACGGCGTCGCTACGCTGGAGGAACTGAACGCCAGCGAAATTGGCTTCTCGATCAAGTTGGCCAATTCAGGTTCCGGACAGCGAGTTTTCGGGTACCACTTGCGAAACTCTGACGGATACCTGTGGGGCGTGACACTGTGCGTCCGCCTGGCAACGACGGGAACAGTGCACGGAATTGCGGTTCCGGCCGGTTTGAGTTTCTACCCCGACGACCCCTCCTTGCAGGTCCTTGTCGCTAGCCGGACGGGTACGGTTGACGTTCCTTCTGGGGAACGTGGTTGCTTCCGGGCGATGGCCTACGATGAGACGGGGGCCATTGGACATGTTTCCGATGAATACCGAATCGGGGCCATGGTGTCAGGGGACGCTTTGGATGTCGTCCTGTACGTGGACCAGACCAAACAGGACGGTCCCGAGGGGGTCCTCGCCCTTTGGGCAGTCACCTCAGGAACCACCGAGGCGAGAGCGAGGGATTGGACCGCGTCCGACGAGACTATCGTGTCGGCAAGGAACATCCTCAACGAGGTGGGCCTGGAAACGCGACTCAACTCGGCCGTAGGGGCGGAAGTGGGCCCCGCCCTATGGGTGGCATTGGTTGCCGTTGCGGCGGTGGCCCTCCTCGGGCTCCTGGTCTATGCGCGCAGGTCTCGGGGCCCACCCTCGCCACCACTGGCGCAACCCCTGCCGCCCGCTTCTCCCTTGCCCCCCCCGGGGGCGCCTCCAGCTGCTGCCCCGTTTCCGTCCGCCCCTCAACCGGTCGGCGCCCCGCCTGAAAGCCGTCTGTATGCGACGATTGCCCCCCCGCCGGTCGCCTGTCCGTCCTGCGGTGCTCCCGTCGCTCCGCAGGCCCCGACATGCCCAAAATGCAGCCAGCCGCTCATCTGGGGTTGAATGCCGCGCCAGCCCTGTGCGGTGGCCTTCGGCTCAGTAGCCCGCTGGCCGGCCCTGCGTCCGACCGAACGTCTCCACCGCCGCTTGCGTCGCCGGACCTTCCGCCGCGCTCTTGATCTCCTCGACGAGCTCGGCCATCCAGATCTCCATCGGCGTGTCGTCCCAACCGATGTCCCGCTTGGCCCTGGCCGACGAGAACCGGAACTGGCAGTCCACGAGGTAGTCCAGGAGCTGGGGTGGCAGCGCCGGCGCCCGTCCGCGCATCGACGACCAGAAGTGTGTCGACTTGAGCGCCGCCCGTGCCGCGCCCTCGGTGATCTTGCCCTCCTTGGGCGTCACGCCCGAGACCTTCCCAAGGAGCGCCCAGAACTCAGTCCAGGTGACGGGGTCGTTCCCGAAGATGTACTGGCCCGAGGGTGCACGCTGGTCCAGGATCTGGAAGATCCCGCGCACGAGGTCGTCGATGTAGGTGAACGTCATCTGCGAGTTGCCCTCGACGACGTAGGGCAGGTCCCCCGTCACGAACCCCTCGATCATCCGCGCGAACGGGCCGACCTTGCGCGGGCCCACCACGACGCCCGGGATCACGCACGCCACCTGGGCCCCCTCGTCGAGCTTCACGCGCGTCTTGAAAAGCGCGTCGTACATCGTCTTCTCGTAGTACGACCGGAACGTGCGCCGGTGCTCGGAGGATTCGTCCGCCATGGCGCCGCGCTGGTCGCCGATCGCGAAGACCGACGAGAGCGTGAGCACCTTGGGGACGTCCATCGCGATTGCCGTCTCCAGGAAATTCATCGCACCGTCGTAGTTTACCGCGCGCAAGAGCCGCTGCAGGCGCTGTTCCTCCTTGACCCTCCTCGGGTGCAGCCGGTCGTTCAGGCGCCCGAGGACGCGCCGAACCCCCCGGCGCCGCTTCGGCGTCCCGCGCAAGTCGAAGTTGTCGTGCAGGTTCAGCGCGTAGTCGAACCGCTTGAGCGTGTGCTTCCACCCCTCCGGCTCGAGGACCGAGCCGTTCACGATCTCCGCGCCGATCGTGCGCAGCGCCACCGTATCCTGGTTTTCGTGCGCGAGGCACGTCACCTCGTAGTCGCGCTCGAGAAAGACTGCGGCCGTGCGCGACCCTAGGTATGTGTGGCCCCCGACAAGGAATACGCGTTTGCTGCGTGCCATCGGCGGTTGTTCCTCTCCCTCTGGCCAGGAAAAGGGGGGTACTTAAGGGCTCGCCGCGCAGCCCACGGCGCGTGGAATTTCGTCCGCGCGAGTTCCCCCTGCCTGCAACAACGCTCATTGCCCGCCCGCCCGTTTGGACGGACGGGGGGCCCCACCTGTTCCGCACCTTGCTCTACCAAGACGGCAAGACCCGCGAGGGCCTGCCGCCCGAGGAGTGGAAGGCCGCCGCGGCCAAGCCCGGCGCCTGCCTTTGGGTCGACGTCTCCGGCGCGGGGCGAAAAGCCCTCAAGGGCCTCAAGGACGCGTTCGGCTTCGACCCCTTTTCCATGGCCGCTGTCCGCGAGTCCTCCATGCTCCCGAAGCTCGACTCGTTCAACGACTACGCCTTCCTCGTCATCCATGCGCTCGGCTACGACGAGGCCTCCGGCGCCATCACGCGGCGCGAACTCGACCTCTTCGTCGGCCGCGGGTACCTCGTCACCGTCCAGGAGGACCGCATCCCCGAGGTCGACAAGGTGTACAAGGAGGCCCACCGCTCGCCCGAGATCATGTCGCGCGGGCCCGACATCCTCTCCCATGTCATCCTCGACCGCCTCGTCGACCTCGCCTACGAGATGGTCTCGGTCTTCGACGACGACATCGAGGAGATGGAGTCGCGGATCGCCTCCGGGCGGCTGCAGGGAGTCGTCCACGAGCAGCTCAAGGTCCGGCGCGCGCTGCTGCTCATGCGCAAGTCCATCGGGCCGCAACTCGACGTGCTCAACCGCCTGGCGCGGCGCGACACGGAGTTCATCAGCACCGAGGGGGCGCTCCACTTCCGCGACCTCTACGACCGCCTCGCGCGCGTCTACGACATGGTCGACACCAACCGCGAGCTCGTGGCCGCGGCCGCCGAGGCCTACCGCTCAATGGTCTCGCTACGCATCAGCCAGATCAACCTCCGCCTCAGCGCCGTGATGGAGCGGCTGACCCTTGCCGCCACCATCTTCCTCCCGCTCACCTTCATCGTCGGGATCTACGGGATGAACTTCGACTTCATGCCCGAACTGCACGAGTGGTGGTACTACCCCCTGCTGCTCACGTTCATGCTCGTCCTGGGGGTCTCTGTCTGGGGGTTCTACCAGCGCAGGGGCTGGATCCACGAGCTGCGCGCCGCCGAGGAGCAGTCGCTCGTCGAGAATCACTTCGGAGACACGCTGGCGGTCGAGTCGGCCCCAGTCGCCGCGCCTGAGCCCCCGGAGGGCGCCGATTCCGGCAAGTGAAACGTTTTTCTGGGGGCGGCCGTCTTGCCGCCTTCCTTCACGCGGGCGTACCCGAGTGGCCTAAGGGGACGGATTCAGGGTCCGTTGCTGTAGAGCTTCGCAGGTTCGAATCCTGTCGCCCGCACTCCCCCTCCCGGCAGTGCAATCGCTGGTGCAGCTGCGCGCCTGCCGGCCCCTGGCGCCGTGGGAAAGGACTACGGCCGCCCCAACCCCCCGTCGGGGCGGCCGCGTGAAGCGTTACTTCCGGCTCTTCTTCATGATCTTCATCCAGCCGCCGGATTCGAAGACAGCCAGACCGTGCGAGTCTAGCGTGGCCTTGAACTCGTCCCAGTCGATCGTCATCAGCCGCGGGTTGTTCCCCTTCGTGAATTGGATGCCGTTCGTTCCCTTGACTTTGCCCGGCTTGAGTCCCTTGCGCGAAGCGATCGTTTTCGCTCGATCCACAGTAATCTTCTGCATGGCCATTTCGTTCCCTCGCACCCCTCATTGTTGTGGGTACCCAGCAATGCGAAATTCCCCTATATGGCGCTTCCGACCGCTGCTGGCTCGACCGTCAAGGGGATGCTGGCTACTGGTCATAACGGCTAAATAGGAGTCCTATTTGTATCGCCGCCTCCAAAAAGAACTGCTGGCTCCCCCCGACCCGCGCTCGCCTATGGGTGCGCGCGAGCCGCCTGGCCGGGGGGGGGGCCAAGGCTCACCTAATTTTGACATGATCGCCTGGCTGTCCGCGGGAGGCTCGCCGGATGCGCGCGATTGTCTTGGCCGCCGGGGAGGGCCGGCGCATGCGCCCGCTCACCGAGACGCGGCCCAAGCCGCTGCTCGAGGTCGCGGGGGCGACCGTCGTCGACCACCTGCTGCTCGCACTCAAGGCCGCGAAGGTCACCGAGGTCGCGGTCGTCGTCGGGTACATGGCTGACCCGCTCGTCAAGCACCTCGAGGCGGGCACGCCGCTTCCCGTCCGAACCTTCCGGCAGGCGCGGCCGCTGGGTACCGGCGACGCCGTGAAGGCCGCGGCGGAGTTCGTCTCGGGCGACACGCTCGTCGTCAACGGGGACGTCCTGCCCCACGCCGACGACGTGCGCGCGGTGGCAGAGGCGCCCGCCGAAGACGCGGAGGTCGTCGTGCTTACCGCAGAGGTGCGGGACGCAAGCCCCTACGGTGTCGTGCTCGCGGAGCCCGCCGACAGCGGCCAGCCCGCGCGGATCACGGGGCTGCTCGAGAAACCCGAGCGGCCCCCCGGCCACCACGTGAACGCGGGGGTCTACCGCGTCGCGCCGGCCCTGATGGACCGCCTGGCCAGCGCCAAGCCCTCGCCGCGGGGCGAGGTCGAGTTCACGACACCGCTTGGATCCGCGGCCGCGGACGGACGAGCGTACGCGGTTGCCGCCCAGCACCCGTGGACGGAGGTCGGGCGGCCATGGGACCTGCTCGCCGCGCAGGAGCGGCTGTTTGCCGGCCTCAAGGGCCGCGACGAGGGCGAGGTCGAGAGGGGCGTGCACCTCAAGGGTCCCGTCGTTGTCGCGAAGGGCGCGCTCGTCAAGGCCGGCGCCTACATCGAAGGTCCCGTCTACATCGGACCGGACGCGCGCGTCGGCCCCAACTGCTACATCCGCGCGTCTACGCACATCGGTGAGGGGTGCCACGTCGGCGCGGCCAGCGAGGTCAAGAACTCCATCCTCTTTGCCCACACGCACGCGCCCCACCACAACTACGTCGGCGACTCCGTGCTCGGGGCGCACGTCAACCTCGGCTCCGGCACAAAGATCGCCAACTTGCGACTCGACGAGCGCGAGGTGTTCGTCTCGCTCTCGGGCGCCCGCGTCGGGACCGGCCGGGGCAAGTTCGGCGCCGTTATCGGCGACTCCGTCAAGACCGGGATCAACGCCTCCATCAACGCTGGCTCCGTTATCGGGCCTGGCGCCTTCATCGGGCCGGGGGCACGGGCCTCGGGCACGGTCGAGGCCGGGGCAAGGGTCATGTAGGCCGTCCCCTTCCGACTGCCAGCCCCATGCGCGTCGCCCAAGTGACCTCGTACTTCGACCCCCACCTCGGGGGCGTCGAGACCCATGTGCGCGAACTCTCCCGCTCGCTTGGAGACCTCGGCGTCGACATCACCGTCATCTGCGCGGACACGGAGGGCGCCGGCGCGCGCTCGCGCATCGGGGACTTCGACGTCGTCCGCGTCCCCCCGCGCTCGACGTTCATGAAGACACCCTCCATGCCGGCGGTCGCCGAGGTCGTCGCCGATGGCGGGTTCGACCTCGTCCACTCGCACACGCCCCCCCCGGTCGCCTCGTGGCGGGCGGCACGCGCGTCGCGCCGCTCGAAGGTCCCTCACGTGATGACGTTCCACTGCGACCCGGAGATCTCGCTGCCGCTGGGCGGGCTGCTCGTCGACCTGTGGCGGCTCACCTATGGACGCGCGACGCTGCGCCGCACCGACCGGCTAGTGTCCACGACGCACTCGTACGCCTCCACCTCGCGCACCCTGTGGAACTACGACACGACGGTCATCCCCAATGGCGTGGACACCGACGTGTTCCGGCCGGCGGCGGCGGGCGAGGAAGCCCCCGACCTGCCCGGCACGCCGGGGTTTCGCGTGCTCACGGTCGGCAGGCTCGTGCACCACAAGGGGTTCGAGCAGCTCATCGACGCCGTCTCCATGTTGCCCGCGCCCGCGCACCTGCTCATCGCCGGGGAAGGCGAGCTTGGCCCCGCGCTCGAGGCGCGCGCCCGCGCCTCGCGCGCCCGCGACCGCATCAGTCTGCTGGGTCGGGTCCCCCACGACGATCTGCCCGGCCTCTACCGGGCGTGCGACGTGTTTGCGCTGCCGAGCGTCTCGCGCCTCGAGGCCTTCGGGATCGTCGCGCTCGAAGCGATGGCCTCCGGGCTGCCCGTCGTGGCCTCGGACATGCCGGGAGTGCGCGAACTCGTCGCCGACGGCCTCGAGGGGCACCTCGCCAACCCGCTCGACGCCATCGCGTTTGCCACGCGGATCGACTCGCTGCTGCGCCGCCCCCTGCGCCGCGCGCGTTTCGGGCGCAACGGCCGCGCGAAGGTCGTGGCAGGCTACACCTGGGAGTCGGTGGCCGGGCGCGTGCTCAAGCTGTATGAAGAGGTGCTCGCCGGGGAGGAGCCCGCCGCGAGCGTGGCCGCCACTGCGGGCGCGGCTGCGCCGATGTGAGGCTCATCTCCCCATCTTCATCGCGAGCAGGTAGATCCCGCCCACAATGAACATCAAGGGCAGGATCGCCTCGGCGAACTTCTCGCCGAGGTTGATTACATCCATCACGTCGAGGAACCAGAGGATCCCCACCAGCAAGAGTACGGCCCCCCAGAACACGCCCCCCCGCTTGGAGAGGATGTCGGGCGCCGTGTACTCGCGTTTGCGCGCGGAGGTTGTGACTTCGTCATCCATGGTCTTCCCCGGGGGGGAAGTTCTGCGCGCCACGTATTTGAGCGTGCCCACGGGGTGCTTCACCCGGTTGGCCCGCATTGCACACGTCCACCCAGCGCCGATTCCAAACCCGGTTACGTTCATAAAGGGGAAGCCGTATGCCCGCAATCCCGCCCCCCTGGACGGGGCCCCAAGACGAGTGGCTGGCCATGAAGAAAGGCGACATCCTCCGGCTCCAAATCACCTCCTCCTACGCCGCCAACGGCGATGTCTTCGAGACGACCGACGAGTCGCTCGCCAAGGAGAAGGACATCTGGCACGAGGGCCACGAGTACAAGCCGAAGGTGTACATCATCGGCGGCGAGTCGACCGATTACCCCACGGGGCTGGAGCTCGACCTCCTCAAGGCCAAGGTCGCGGAGAAGCGCGAGCTCACGCTCCAGGCCAACGACGCCTTCGGCGCGCACAACCCGCTGCTCGTCGAGACGATCTCGGCCCGCGAGCTTGTCCGGCAGGGCATCGAGCCCGAGGTCGGCGCGCCGGTCACGCGGCGCAACAAGACCGGCCACATCGCCGGCATCTTCGGCGGCCGCATCCGCGTTGACTACAACCACCCGCTCGCCGGGAAGGGCCTGAAGTACGACTACACGGTCGTCGAGGTCGCGCAGAAGCCCCAAGAGAAGATCGCGGCGGTCCTCGACCTCCACTACGGTCGGGGGGAGGAGTTCCGCGTCCAAGTGAAGGCAAAGGAGGCGGAAATCACCGTGCCCGACGTGTGCAAGTTCGACCAGTCGTGGGCGACACAGAAGTTGCGCGTCGTCATCGACCTGCGCGAGCACGCGGGGATCGACACCGTGCGCTATGTCGAGGAGTACGTGCGCAAGGGGGTCGAGGATTCGGAAGAGGGCGAGGGCGAGAAGGCCGACGCAAAGGGCGACAAGGAACCTGAGTCCAAGCCCAAGGACGAGCCGGAGGCCAAGGCGAAGCCCGAGGGCAAGGCCAAGGGCAAGACCAAGGCGAAGCCCGAGGAGAAAGCCAAAGCGAAGCCCGAGGCCAAGCCCAAGGAAAAGAAGCCCCACAAGGCCGCGGCCAAGCCGGCCGACGCCAAGTGAGCCGGGGCCGTTTTTATCCGCCGGCAGCGCGTGCCGGGCCCCTAGGAGGCGCCGCTCCCGTGACCATCCTTCTCTCGAACCGGCGGCGCGTCGCTTCGGTCCGCGAGGCCGACGAAGGGAAGGTCGTCGTCATCGCGGGGTGGGTCGAGTCGCAGATCGACAAGGGCGGCATCGCGTTCGTGCGGTTGCGCGACGCCTCTGGCTCCATCCAGGTCACCATGCCCAAGAAGCGCGTGCCTGCCGAAGCGGTCGCCGCACTGCTTGGCGTGTCGCGCGAGTCCGTTGTGGCGGTCGAGGGCGCCGTCCAGAAGTCGCGCGAGAAGGCCGGCGGCTTCGAGGTCGTCCCGACGGCCGCCCAGCTGATCTCCGAGTCGCTGACGCCCCTGCCGCTGGGAGTCGTCGACAAGGTCGGCGCCGACCTGCCCACGCGCCTAGACAACCGTTTCATGGACCTGCGCAAGGGGGAGGTGCGCGCCATCTTCCGCGTCCGGCAGGTCGCGACTGACGGGATCCGGCAGTACCTCCACCGCCACCACTTCCTCGAGGTGCAGACTCCCAAGCTCGTGGGCGCGGGCGCCGAGGGCGGCGCGACGCTCTTTGGCGTCCAGTACTTCGACAAGCCCGGCTTCCTAGCGCAGTCCCCCCAACTCTACAAGCAGATCCTCATGGCCGCCGGGTTCGAACGCGTCTTCGAGATCGCGCCCGCTTTCCGCGCGGAGGCCTCGGACACCGTGCGCCACCTAGCGGAGTTCAGCAGCTTCGACGTCGAGATGTCGTTCATCGAGTCGAGCGAGGACGTGATGGCCGTCGTCGAGGGGGTCGTGCACGCGGCGCTCCAGCACGTGTCGCAGGAGTGCAAACCGGAACTCGAGTTGCTCGGCCGCGAGGTGAGAGTCCCGCACCTGCCCCTGCCGCGCGTGCCCTACGAGGACGCCGTCGGGTGGCTGAAGGCCGAGGGGCGCGCGGCGTCTCTAGAGGCCGAGTACGGCACCGAGGAGGAGAAGCGCATGGGTGAGCTCGTGGTGGAGCGCTTCAACGGGGCGGAGCTGTACTTCCTCACGGACTTCCCGACCGCCGTCAAGGCGACCACGTTCTACGCGAAGCGCCACGACGACCGCCCCGCGTTCACCGGGTACTTCGACCTCGAGTACAAGGGCCAGGAGCTCACCAGCGGCGGCCAGCGCGAGCACCGCATCGACCGGCTGCTCGCGCAGATGGAAGAGAACCGGATCGACCCCAAGCAGTTCGATTTCTACCTCCAGGCCTTCCGGTACGGGATGCCGCCCCACGGCGGGTTCGGGTTCGGGGTCGAGCGGTTCCTCCAGTCGATGCTGGACCTGCCCAACATCCGGGAGGCCGTGCTGTTCCCGCGGGACCGGTATAGGCTCGTGCCGTAGGCCTGGCCGGCCACCTTTCCGGAGGGGCTAGCGGTCCTGCGAGCGCACGATCGTGATGCTGTCCTGCCTGACCTCGATCCGAGCCTCGCCTCTGCACGCGTCCACCCGCACGGCGCCGCTCTGCGACCCCTCACCCCTCACCGTCGCCTCTGCCCGGTACAAGCCGGGTGTCAACCCAATCGGTCCGGTCTGTATCTCCTCACCCGGCGCAAGGTGGTACTCTCCCTCAAACACCGTCTGGTTGGTGCTGTCGACGACGGCAACAAGGACATCGGCCGTCGCCGGCGTCCCATTGGCCACCGTGATCTCCAGCGTCGAGCCCGGCCCGCACCCGTCCTCCCGAATGGACCAGTGGAAGCTCAGCAGGGCGATCCCCAGCACAATCACAAGGACCCTTAATCGGCGGAGGTCGGATCGCTGGCGCACGGAGAGCTCTCCGGCCTTAGCTTCTTCAGCCGCTCGCATAAGGAGGTTCTGGCGCGGTTGCCCAAGTCCGCGTAGACCGTACACCGGCCGGTCAACGGTGGTTCCCTCGGGGGGCCCAAAAGCCCCTAAATAGGCCGCCGCCCGGTCGGCGCCCCGTGCGGGGGACGGCCGCCCACCTCGCGCTCCTCCTCCTGCTCTCGGTCATCTGGGGCCTGGCTTTCCTCTTCGTCGACCTCGGCCTCGACGCGTTCTCGCCGCTCCTCTTTGCGGCACTGCGCTTCGACATTGCCGGGCCGCTGCTCCTGCTGGCCGCCTACCTCTGGGCGCCCGAGCACATCCTGCCCAAGGGGAGGGCCCAGTGGTCGGTCATCCTGTGGACCGCCGCCTTGAACATCCTGGGCTACCACGCCCTCCTCTACTGGGGCCAACAGTACACCTTCGAAGCCATCGCGTCTGTCATCGTCGGCCTCAACCCCGTCCTCACGACCGTGTTCTCGCGCGCGATGCTCAAGGACGAACGCCTCGCGGCGACGGGGCTCGTCGGGCTTGGCATCGGCCTTGGGGGCATCGCCGTACTCGCGGTGCTCAAGGGAGGCAACATCTTCGACCTCCAGGGGGTCGGCGAGTTCGCGGTGGCTGCCGCGATTTCCTGCTGGGCGCTCGGGACCGTCGTCTCGCGGCGCATCGACCACAAGATGGCCCCCGCGAACCTCACCGCCTGGCAGATGGTCGTCGGCGCCGTCATGCTCCACCCGCTCGCGTTCTTCGCCGAGGGCGGCGGGACTGCCCAGTGGACACAGACGGGCATCGTGTCCTTGGTGTACCTCGCGCTGCTCTCGTCCGGCTTCGGTTACTTCCTGTTCTTCTACCTCGTCCCGCGGCTCGGGCCGATCCGCACGGCCGTCGTCTCGACGTTGACACCGATCTCCGCGACCGTTGCAGGCGTCATCGTGCTCAACGACCCGGTCGAACCGCGGATGGTCATCGCGTTCGCGATGATTGTCGTCAGTTTCCTGCTCGTGGTGGAGCCGTGGAAAGCGCGGGGGCCGCCCCCAAGGCCCCCCTAACCTTCATTTTCGGACAACCGCTCGGGGGGCACCGCCCATGCCCCTCCCTGCCCCCGAGAAGGTCGAGGACATCAAGTCCAAGCTCTCCCCCGGCGAGCGCAAGCTCCTGCTCGCGCTTGCGCCCCTCAAGGAGGCGTCGGTCGAGCACCTGCTCGCCAAGGGCGGCTTCGCGCAAGTGGTCGAGGTTATGAACTCGGCTTCGTGGGCCAAGTCGAAGCAACTCGTCACGCTCACCGAGGAAGTCTACGAGGTCGTCGCGATCGCCGAGGGAGGCAAGCGCGCCATCGCCGAGGGCTTGCCCGAGCGACGCGCGCTCGCGTGGCTCCTGAAGCGCGGCGGCGCCGCCCCCGCGCCCCAACTCGTCGAGCACCAGGCGGTCACGCAGGAGGAGCTCTCGATCGCGCTCGGGTGGCTCAAGCGCAAGGGGTGGGCGCAGTTTACCAAGGTCGAGGGGGAGACCGTCCTGGAAGTCACCGACACCGGTCGCGCTGCCGCCGACAGCGCGACGCCCGACGAGGAGGTCCTGCTCGCCATCGAGCACCGCGAGCGGCGCGTGGCCGACGTGTCCGGCGACGGGGTGGTCGCGCTTCGCCGTCGCCAGGACGTCGTTAAGGTCACCGACCGCATCGAGCGGCGCATCCACCTCACCGAGCTCGGCTCCGCGGTGGTCGGATCCGGGCTCACCGCCGCCGACGACGTGGGCGCCGGCCAGCTCACCCACGAGATGCTCGTGACGGGCAAGTGGCGTGACGTCTCGTTCCGCCCCTACGACGTGACCGCCTTTGCGCCGGTGGCGACGGGCGGGCGCCCCCACCCGCTGCGCGAGATGCTCGACCAGGCCCGCCGCATCTTCCTCTCCATGGGGTTCACCGAGATCGATGACGACTTTGTCCAGTCGGCCTTCTGGAACATGGACGCGCTCTTTATCCCGCAAGACCACCCCGCCCGCGAACTCCAGGACACCTTCTACCTCAAGGAGCCCTCGCGGCTCCCCGTCGGCGACGACGCGGTCGTCGCGCGCGTCAAGGCCGCCCACCAGGACGGGGGCGGGACAGGGTCCACCGGCTGGGGGGGCTCGTGGTCGCGCGAGGCCGCCGAGCAGGCGCTCCTTCGCACACACACGACCGTCGCCACGATCCGCCACCTCGCCGCCCACCCCCACGGCCCCCAGAAAGTGTTCGCCGTGTCGCGGTGCTTCCGCCGCGAGGCCGTCGACGCCACCCACCTGCCCGAGTTCCACCAGATCGAGGGGATCGTCGTGGAGCCAAGCGCCTCGCTCGCCATGCTCAAGGGGACGCTCACCGAGTTCTACCGGCGCCTCGGCTTTCCCAAGGTGCGCCTGGTTCCGTCCTACTTCCCCTATACCGAGCCCTCCATGGAGGTGCAGGTGTGGTACGGGGGGAAGTGGCTAGAGCTTGGCGGCTCCGGCGTCTTCCGCCCCGAGGTAGTCTCGCCCCTTGGCGTCCGCGACACCGTCATCGCCTGGGGCCACGGCCTCGAGCGCCTCGCCATGGTCCGCTTCGGCCTCAAGGACATCCGCGACCTCTACCTCTCAGACCTCGACTGGCTCCGCAAGCGGCCGCTCCTGCCGTGACCTGCCCCCCCCCCCGAGAGCATACCTTATCACCCCCCCCGCCCGTGCGCGGCGCCGGGTCTGCGTACAATGCCGCGCGTCACCGCCCGCCCCATCAAGCGCGACCCCTTCATCAGCATGCACCTGGGCCGGACCAAAGTCCACCTCCTCGTCCAGCGGCAGAAACCCCACGGCAAGGACGTCGGTGCCATCCTCGAGCGCAACGGCCGCAAGTCGTTCGTCGGCTTCTACCACGGCACGCAGATGGGCGAGATCATCACCCACGCCCGCAAGAAGGTCTTCTGCTCGTTCGGCGACGCGTTCCTGCGCATCGACGCCGGCGACGACTCATACATCGTCCGCCACCCCAAGGACCAGCCCACGTTCACCGTCCGGCGCGCGGGGAAGAACATCGGCCGGGGGAAGGTCGCCCCAAAGACGAGCTTCCTCGACACCCACGACCCGAAACTCGTGGCGATCGCGCCCGAGGTCATGCTGCTTCTCGTCTTCCACGGCCTCGAGACCTGAGACATCTCCCTGTTGACCGTCCGGGTGGCTGGCCGACAATCTTTATCCGCCGCTTGCCAGTTTTCCCCCCTCGGTGCGGGGGTGTCGGGCGCAGAGAAGCTTGTCGAAGAGGGCGAGATGAAACTCGCCGGAATGGACTTCAAAGGCGCGATTGCCAAGTTCAAGAAGGCGGTCGAGGCTGACGGCGGGAGCGCGCGGGCGTATTTCGGCCGCGCCGAGGCCGCCCTCGGTCTCGAGAAGGTCGCGCCCGGCGAGATCCTGCGCGACTACCGCAAGGCCGCCGACCTCGACCCCAATCAGGCCGGCTTCTACCTGTCGTCGCTGGGCGCGTTCAACCTCTCGCTTGGCCAGGTGCCCCAGGCCGAGGCCGCCTACAAGGAGGCCGCAGACAAAGACCCCGACAACGCTGTCACCTACCTCACGGACTTCGCGACCTCGTTCTACGTGAATGCGATGGACGGCGCCGAGGAGATGAGCCGCGAGGAAGCCGACGCCATCCGCTACCAGACGATTGTGTACTTCCTCAATGCACTGGGCGTGGCGCCCGCAGAGGCCGCCGCGCTCATCGAGAAGAAGCCCAAGCCGCCTGCGCCCGACATG
>CBEUCC010000016.1:0-32370 GCA_965541515.1 uncultured Thermoplasmata archaeon | reverse complement strand
GAGGACGCGTTCGGCTCCGGCGGTTTTCAGGATATCCAACAGTCGCAAACCACCATCGTTCTCAGCCAGGTGATCGAACTCGGCGGCAAGCGCGCCAAGCGGGAGAAGGCGGCGCTGTCGCACAAGGATCTGGCGTTCTGGGATTACGAAACCGCGCGTATGAACATTCTGACGCGGGTGGCCCAGGCCTACACCGACGCCCTCTCCGCGCTCGTGAACGAAATCAAGCCCGACGTAATCCTCATCGGTGCGACGCGCAACGGCAAGGACCTGGCCGGACGGCTGGCCGGCCGGCTTCGGGCCGGCGCGATCTCGGAGGCGACCAAGCTCACCGTCGGCGACGGCGGGGTGATCGAGGCCGAGCGCACGTTCCTCTCGGGCAACGCCCTCCAGGTCGTTCGCGCGCCCGTAAGGCCTGTCATCGTGACGCTCCCGCCGCGCGCGTTCCCCGTCCCTGAGAAGGCGGGCGCGGTTGCGCCCTCGCGTGAGAAGGGGGTCGAATCGTCGGCGCGCGTGCCCCAGGTCGTCGAGGTGACACAGAAGGCTACCGGCGGCATCCGCATCGAGGACGCCGAGTTCATCGTGTCGGCCGGCCGGGGATTCAAGAAGAGGGAAGACCTCGCAATGCTCGAGGACCTTGCCAAAGCGCTGGGCGCGGAGGTCGGGTGTTCCCGCCCGCTTGCCACGGACCTAGCGTGGATGACAGAGGACCACTGGGTGGGGCTCTCAGGCCACAAGGTGCAGCCGAAGGTCTACATCACCGTCGGCATCTCGGGGCAGATCCAGCACATCGCCGGCATCCGCGATTCGGACTACATCATCTCCGTGAACAATGACCCGAACGCTCCGATCTTCAAGAACTGCGACCTGGGCGTCGTCGGGGACCTGTACAAGTTCGTCCCGGCGCTAAAGGCCGCGGCCGAGAAGGCGCGCGCGTAGGGCCGCCTACCGCGGGGGGTCCGCGCGTTGGCGGGCTTCGACGAGCAGCGCCGTGGCGCCCTCCCACCGGCCGTCGATGACCGCTTGCCGGGCCGCCCGCCACAGCAGCACGCCCGCTTCGTGGCCGGGGTTGAGCTCCGCCTCGGTGAGCAGCCTACGGACATCTGCAAGCTCCTGCTCCACCTCGCCTGCGGCCATTGGTCTGTCCCTGTCGCGCTCGCTCGTCTCGCGAATCGTCAGGTCCAGGCGCCCGAGCGCCTCGACCGCCTGGAGGTAGTCGCCGGCGTCCCTGGAGCGCCGCGCGCGCGCAAGCGTCCGACCGATCTCCCGGGCGGCCGGCGTGTCCTCGCCGATGGTGATGTGCTGCGCCAGCCGGAGCAACTCCGACTCGAACGCGCACTGGCCCACCGACCCCACCGCAGAATCAGACGGGTGGGACGGACCGGGCAGGAGGAGCACCGGGTACCTACAGGCCGGGCGAGGGCAATTTAAGCGCTCCTACTCATTCCGTGGATTGAGACGAATCATTACAGGAATATGGGTCGGCGGCGCGCCTGGCTAGCCGTACTTGTACTGCACGCCGAACCCGCCCCGCGGCATGTCCCACGTGACCGCGCCCTGGTCGCAGAGCACATCGCACGTACCGCACTCGACACACCCCTCGTAGTTGAAGTGCATAATGCGGATGTCCGCCTCGTCCGCCTTGTAGCACTGCGTCGGGCAACCGTACTGGCACATCTGGTGCGGGCACTTGCGGCAGATGTCCGTGTCCACCAGGATGTGCGGGCGGTCCTGGTCGATGTTGAACGACGTCTCGCCCACGCGCTCCATGATCTCGACGGGCTGGAACTTCACAGGCACGCTCGTCATGCGTGTGAACCTCCGCTCTCGCTCCCTTTGCCGGCGGCTGCCTCCCCGGCGGAAGGCCCCGGAGCGCCGTCGGCCTTCCCCTTCTCCCGGATATCGCGGATGCGCTCCTCCCGCTCCATCTCGCGGTACAACTTCCGGAGCACCTTGTTCCGCCGCCGGGAAACGAGCTCCTTCGTGAGGATCGGTCCAAGGACCGGGACGCGCGCGATGGCCGCCGGGATCATGTCGGCAAGGGCCGCCTGCGTCGCGTCGCCGATGAGGTTGGGCATTACGCCCGACCGCAATACCGTAAACGCCATGGTCTCCCCGTATGTCTTCCTCGGGAGCCCCGTGGGCCAGAACATCCCCTTGAACACCTGGTCCAGCAGCTTCGGGTACTCGTTGAACGCCCTCGAGTTGCCCGTGATCTTCGTGATGTCGCGGAACTGCGCGAGGTCCTGCAGCACGTAGGAGCTCCACAGGCGCCGCTCGTACGCCTCCAGCGCGGCGGCCGAGAAGTTCTTGCCCGCCTTCCACGCGTCCGCGAAGGTCGCACCCGCCAGCAGCCCGGACTTGATGGCGTAGTTCATCCCCTCGAGGTTTAGCCCCGAGGCGAGCACCATCTGCGCCGTGTCGCCGCCGACAAGGATCCGCTCGCCGTAGAGGTCAGGCATCCAGTTCAGGCCGCCCTCCGGGACCCAATGCGTCGCGTACTCGACCTCCTCGCCATCCCGGATGAACGGCTGGATGTACGGGTGGCGCACGTAGGCATCCATCACGTCACGGAAATAGACCCGCTTGTCCCACGCGGTGTGCATTTGGAGGACGATCCCGAGCGACACGGTGTCCTTGTTGCTGTACATGAAACCGCCCGACAAGATCCCCTTGGGCATGAAGCCGAGCGACATCTCGTTGGCCACCCCGTCGCCGGGCATGAGGTTGAACCGGTCCTCGACCGTCTTCTCGTCGAGCTGGATGATGACTTTCGCGCCCCAGGACTGGATCGCCATCTTGTACTTCCGGTAGCCGCGTCCGAGTGCGCGCTGCTGCGCGGTTACGAGCGGCGTCTGGTCGAGCAGGCGCGAGTTGGCGCCGTCGCACAGGAGGAACGCGTCGAACTCGAGCTCCTCGCCCCCTTGCATGATGCCCTTCACATTCCCGTACTCGTCCTTCGTGAAGCCCTCGACTAGCACGCCCTCGATGACATTCACCTGGTCGACCATCGACCGCTCTTCCGCCAGCCGCGTGACCTGCTCCGCGAGCCACTTGTCGACCCGCGCGCGAAGGACCGAGAAGCCGGCGTGCGGGGGCTGGCGCCACTCCGTGTTCTTGTACTCGAGCGTGATGCCGCTTTTGTCCGTGAGGAACGAGATCCGCTTCGAGGTGATCGGCCGCTCGTAGGGCATGTCCTCCCAGAACCGCGGGAGCACCTCCTCCAGGTCGCGCCCCCACAGGATGCCGCCCGAGATGTTCTTCGAGCCGATCGGGCTGCCGCGGTCAATGAGCGTGACCGGCACGCCCTCCTGCACGAGTTTCAGGGCCGCCGCGTTGCCGCACATCCCCGCGCCAATGACGCAGATTCCAGGCATTTTTTCGCCCATGGACGTGCCTCCGAAAGGGGGTGCTGGCTAAGGTGCCGACGTGGTCGAATTACCTGTGTCTGCGATCGGGAGCGCCCTATATGAAACATCGGTGCCGTCGGTGAAACGGATCCGTTGGACGCTAGGGCGTTGATTGTACCCGGCGTCTGCTGCGTGTCGGATGGGCGCAAGGGCGGCCGCGGCCCGGCTACTGCTCGAGGTGCCCCCGTCGCTGCCCTCGGGGCCTAGAGCTCCCTGGACTTGGCCGCGCCCTTGCGCTCGCGCCGTTCCCGGACGCGCCGGATGAGGGCGCCGAGCGGGTCCCAGTAGTGGTCGACTTCGCGCTCCTTCAGCGGGATGATCGCGTTATCCGTGATCGTGATGTGCTCGGGGCACACCTCCGTGCAGCACTTTGTGATGTTGCAGAAACCGATCCCGCCCGCCTGCTTGATGAACGCGCTCCGGTCGCGGCTGTCCAGCGGGTGCATCTCAAGGTACGCGAGCTTGGCCAAGAACGCGGGGCCGGCAAAGTGCGACTTGAGTTGGTGTTGGCGGATCACGTGGCATACGTCCTGGCATAGGAAGCACTGGATGCACTTTCGGAACTCCTGCGAGCGTGCCACGTCGATCTGTTGCATCCGCCAGGTGCCGTCCTCCCCCGGCGCGATGGGGCGGAAGGGTGGGATCTTCTTGTCGACCTCGAAGTTCCACGACACGTCCGTGACGAGGTCCTTCTCGACGCGGAACGACTTCATCGGCTCGATCATGACCGGCTCGCCCTTCGGGAGGCTCGACATCCGCGTCATGCACATCAGGCTCGGGTGCCCGTTGACCTCCGCGCTGCACGAGCCGCACTTGCCGGCCTTGCAGTTCCAGCGGATCGCTAGGTCCGGGGACTGCTCGGCTTGTACCCGGAGGACCGCGTCGAGCACGACCATTCCCGGCGTGACCTCCACCTCATAGTCCTGCAGCTGTCCCTCCGTGGCCGTGCCGCGGTAGATCTTCAGGTGGGCCTTGGGCCCTGCAGGCTCGCCCGCCATCTCACTTCCCCCCCATGGCCGCCCTCAGGTCCTCCGGCATCTCCGGGATCGGCTCGCGCCGCACGGCCATTTTGTCGCCGTCCCGGTGGACCACGTGGTTGAACGCCGCAAGCTCCTTGCGTGTCTCGGGAAAGTCCTCGCGCGTGTGGGCCCCGCGGCTCTCCTCGCGCGCGAGGGCCGCCCGCGCGCACGCTTCCGAAGTCACGAGCATCGAGTGGAGGTCGAGCGCCATGTGCCAGCCCGGGTTGAAGTGGGCCGTCCCCGGGGCCTTCACGCTCTCCATGCGCTCCTGGAGCTTGGCGAGCGCCTCGATGCCCTTCTCGAGGTCCGCCTTGTTGCGGATGATCCCGACGCGCTTCTCCATGAGCGTCTGCAGTTCCTCGTGCACCGCGAATGGGTTCTCGCCCTCCTGCCGCTCAAGCGGCGCCATGATCTGACGACGGTAGCCCTCCACCTGCCCGTCGTCGAGGGCGGGCAACTCCGCAAGGCCCGCCGCGAATTCTGTCGCCCCATCCCCCGCGCGCTTCCCGAAGACGATGAGGTCCGAGAGCGAGTTGCCCCCCAGCCTGTTCGCACCGTGCATGCCGCCCGCGGCCTCGCCGCAGGCGAAGAGGCCAGGGATCGTCGCCGCTCCCGTTTCGGCGTCCACACGCACGCCGCCCATGGCGTAGTGGCAGGTCGGCCCGACCTCCATCGGTTCCTTGGTGATGTCGACCTCCGCGAGCTCTTTGAACTGGTGGTACATCGACGGCAACTTCGCCTTGATCTCCTGCGGCGGCCGCTGGGTCGCGATGTCCAGGAACACGCCCCCGTGGGGGCTGCCACGCCCCTCCCCGACCTCCTTGTTGATCGCCTTGGCCACCACGTCCCGCGTGAGCAGTTCCGGGGGCCTGCGCGCCGTGACCTTCAGGTCTTCGCCCGCGGCCTTGCGCAGCGTCTGGCGGAGCCACTCCCGGGTCTCCTCGTCCGACTCGGCGTACTCGCCCTTGTTGGCCGCCGGGATGTAGCGGAACATGAAGCGCTCCTTCTGGGAGTTCTGCAGCACGCCGCCCTCGCCGCGCACCCCCTCGGTGATGAGCGTCCCGCGCACGGAGGGTGGCCACACCATCCCCGTGGGGTGGAACTGCACGAACTCCATGTCCACGAGCTCGGCGCCCGCCTCGTAGGCCATGGCGTGCCCGTCCCCCGTGTACTCCCACGAGTTGCTCGTCACGCGCCAGGCCTTGCCTAGCCCACCCGTCGCAATGATGACAGCCTTCGCGCGGAACACGACGATCTTCCCGGACTCGCGCCGGTAGCCGATGGCGCCCACGACACGGCCGTCGGCCGTAAGGAGGCGGGAGACCGTGTACTCCATGTACACCTTCGCGCCCGTTTGGATCACACGGTCCTGCAGCGTCCGGATGATCTCGAGCCCCGTCCGGTCGCCCACGTGGGCGAGCCGCGGGTAGGTGTGTCCGCCGAAGTTTCGCTGCTGCATGCGGCCGTCGACCGTCCGGTCGAAGAGGCCCCCCCACGCCTCGAGCTCCCCTACGCGGTCGGGCGACTCCTTCGCATGCAACTCGGCCATGCGCCAGTTGTTGAGGAATTTGCCCCCCCGCATGGTGTCGCGGAAGTGCACGCGCCAGTTGTCGTCCTTCGACACGTTGGCAAGCGCGGCCGCCACGCCGCCCTCCGCCATCACCGTGTGGGCCTTGCCAAGCAGAGACTTGCAAACTATTCCGACTGACGCTCCCCGCTGGCTCGCTGCGATCGCGGCGCGCAGGCCCGCGCCTCCCGCGCCGATGACGAGGACGTCGTGCTCGATGGTATCGGACGCGCCGGACACAAGGACCCCTCGATCAGCCGGCCGTGCCGGGGATGTTGAACTTGCCCATCTTCAGCACGCCCAGGGTGCTGGCCCCCACGATGGCCGCGGCGCCGATGACGATGTAGTACCACTCCACCAGGACGTAGGGATCCTCGAACGCCATGGCGGGGATCCCGCCGGCGACGAGGCGCACATAGAAGTCGCCGAAGCACACGGTCCCAAGGCTCACCCACGCGTAGAGCATGTGGTGCTTGTTGATCACGGAGACCGCCTTCCAGCCCTTGTACCGCGCCTTCCCAAACTTCGCGCACGAGAAACAGTCCACGTTGCCGCCGACCAGGTGGCGGAACGAATTGCACGAGAAGGTGAAGAGCGCGAGGAAGACGACGTTCACGCCAAGGACGAGCGTCCCGAGCCCGACACCCGTCCCCCCCTCGAAGTTGAACGCGACGATGAGGTCGTACACCAGGACGATGAGGATGAAGGTCGCGGCGTACAGGAACCAGCGGTGGATGTTGACAAGGACGAACGGGAAGCGGGTCTCGCCGGAGTACGACTCCTCGGAGCCCCACTCGCCGACGGCGCACGCCCGCGGCTCGCCGAAGAACGCCCGGTAGTACATCTTGCGGTAGTAGTAGCAGGTCAGGCGGAACCCGAGGGGGAAGATGAGGATGATGAGGGCCGGGGATATGGGGTGGATGAGGGGCGAGAGGAACGCGAGCGGGCTGCCTGTGAAGGGCCAGAAATTGAGGTCGACGATGACCGTCGGCGAATAGAAGGGCGAGAGGTACGGCTCCTTGAGGTAGTGGGAGCCCTGGAACGCGGCCCACGTGGAGTAGGCGATGGCGGCGGCAAACCCCACGAGTTGGAGGGTTGGGGACAACGTCCAGTTGTCCGTCCGGGCGGTGTTTCCGTAGCCCTTGGGCGACAGCGTGCGGGTAGGTGCTGCCACGCTGCGTAAGTGCGAGTAGCCGAATTAAAGGCTACCCAGCCAGGCAGGCGCGGGCGGCTGGCGTGCGCGTCGAACGGCGCCGGTCGGCCGGTGGCGCGCACGACGCAAACGCCGGCTTCGCGCGCGTTCGCGCGAGCGCGCTGGGCCCTGCGACGGCCGGTGAGCCGGCCCTGCCGCGCGGCCCGGGCGAGGTCCAACCTCCACAGGAAACGGCGTTGGCTTGGCCCTGATTTGCCCCCAACGCCACATTGTACGGATCGGGGGTGCCTTCGGAAACGCTTATATCAGGATCGACTGTAGCCAGACACCTGATTTCGGAGGCCGGTGTTCTTGGATCACCGGCGCTTGTCTATCGGTGTCTGGCCCGCTGCGCCGGGACACGCGCGCCAGCCGCCTCGTCTAGCGGTGTCCGCGCGCCTAGCGCGCCGGCTTACTTTGGGGCTGCTGCTGCTTGCCGCGACCCTTGCACTTGCCACCGCCCTCACCGCAAGCGGAGCCGTCCTTTTTGTGGACAACAGCGTGGCGAACAACCCACCCACGAGTTGGAGCCGCATCCAGTGGGCCGTCGACAACGCGTCGGGCGGCGACACAGTCTACGTCTACAGCGGCACCTACGTCGAGGCCGTCTCGATCACCACGACCATCAACCTCGTCGGGGAAGACGCGGACACCACGAACATCCGCACGCCTATCTTCTCGCTGCAGGCCGCCGTCTATGTGAACGCCAACAACGTCAACATCTCCTCTTTCACCCTGAAGAACTCGAATTATGGTGTTGACCTCTTCAAGTACACGACCGATCTGACAATCGACGACGTTAGATTTGACGCCAACACGCGCGGGATCAATGCCGCCTTGGTGGACGACCTCACCGTCGGCAATTCGTACTTCGTGAACCACACGGGCTCCTCCCAGTACGCGGTCTACGCGAGCCGGGACCTGGGGCTGGTCATCCACAACTCCACGTTCGTGGACAACTACTACCACGTGCTCCTCTCCCAGACGATCCAGGCATCAGTCCGCGACAGCACCTTTACCGGCGGTCGGTACGGGATCTATACCACGACGGCGCGGGGGTCCTCCCTCGAGCGCAACGAGATCCACAACATGAGCACCTCCAACTATGGGATCCGGCTCCAAAACGAGGTTGACGGCGTCCTCATCGACAACTCGGTACACGATACGCCCCTCTACGGGCTCTACGTCTCCAACGCGATCAGCCTGACCATGTCGGGCAATGACATCTACTCGAACGTCTACAACATCTACTTGGCGCCGATCAACGACGCTACGGGGCTATACCACGGGCACTCGATCTCTGGCTCGAACCTGGTCGAGGGCCGCCCGGTCCGCTATGTTGTGAATGCGTCCAACGTCTCGATTCCCGCGGGCGCCGGGTGGGTCGCGGCTTACAACGTGACCAACCTGGACATCGGGTTCCAGGAGATCTCCAATACGTACGCCGGCATCTGGCTCAACTATGTCGACGGCGTCCAGATCGCCGGTCTCAACTTCAGCTCTTCCAACTACTACACGTCCTACGCGCTTATGGGCTACAACGTCGACAACCTCCAGATCAGCGGCCTGAACACGACCGGCCGTGGGTATGGGACGTACTTCTATTACTCATCGAACCTCACGATCGATGACAGCCACATCGTGGGGCCGTCGGGCCAGTCTCGAGTCTCCACAATCGCGTGGCGGTTCTCGTTTTCCAATTCGATCGTCGTCACGAACAGTCACGTGGATCACGCGGCAGGCGCGCAGGTATTCTCCTCGTCGGGGGCCCGCTTCGAGGCGAACACGTTCAACGATTCGGGACGCCCGTTCTACAGTTCGAGCAGCCCGTACGGGGTCCTTCGGTCGAATGTCCTGACGAACTCCTCGGGCCCGTTCCTGATCTACGGCAGCGACGCGACGCACTTCTACTGGGACATCCCCACGAACAACACGATGGACGGCAGGCCCTTCCGGTCGTACGTGAATGCGTCCGGGAACTTACCTGCAAGCTCGCTCGCGTGGGTCCTGGTCGCGAGCGCGACCAACGCGTCCCTGAGCAACTATGTGGCCAACATCGGGACGGATTCGGGTGGCGTCGTGGCCTTCTCGTCCTATGTCACGTTCAGTTCGGCGACCTTCCACGAGTCCAGCAGCGGCTTTTTCATCTTCTATTCGGACCACGTGACCGTCCTCAATTCCGTCTCGAACGGTTCGAGCCAGGTCTTCCAGATATCGCAGAGCTCGCAGATCGTGATCGAGGGCGGATCGTGGACGAACGTGTCCTACGAGGGGCTCTTCATCGAATATGTCTACGACCTCCGGATCGCCAACATCACGTTCACCGGTGCGCCCGCCGACTTCTTCGTGGAAGGGTATGAGGCCGGCAACATCACCGTCGAAGACGTTACGAGCCGGCAGGCGTACTATTTCTTCTACATAGAGTCCGCGTTCGGCCTCACCCTCAACCGTGTCGACGCCTCCAACCAGGGCCCGGTGCCTGTCTCGCTCGTATACGCAGTCTACCTCTGGGACGTAACTACTGTGAACATCACGGACTCGTCCATCGCCGACTACGACACGTTCCTCTGGATCGGTTCCACCTGTTCTGGCTTCTTTGTCTCGGGCAACACCGTCACCAACGTTACCAGCTACGGCGTCTATTCGACCTACTCCACCACGAGTGGCGTCACCGTGAACGGCACCCTCTTCGAAGGCGTCCCCGGCGGCTCGGCGATTGCGGCCGTCTATGTCGAGCAGATGGGATACCCGCTGTATGTCACCAACCTGGACATCAGCGGGTTTGACGAGGGCATTCATGTTGAGGACCCCTCTTCCTTCTTTTTCGTCACGGTGTGGATCGAGGGCAATCAGATCAACAACACGACTGTGGGCATCCACGTAGTTGGCCTCTGGTGGTCGGCGGTGATGTGGAACACGGTGCAAGACACCGTCGACCAAGGGATCCTGGTCCAAGGCTCCACGGCGCCCGTGAATGTCCACAACAACACCGTCATCAACCCGGGGTCGGTCGGCATCGAGTTGGGAACCGATACGGGGCTAAGTGTCCATGACAACCACATCGAGGGCGGCAACATAGGCATCTGGCTGCGGGACGGAAACGGCCACCATGTCCTCAACAACAGCGTCAACGGCGCATCGGACACGGGCATCTACGTGGCAAACTCCCATGTCTCATCGCAGCTCATCGCCAACAACATCACCAACGGCTACACGGGGCTCTACATCAACCGCGTCTCCTACCTCACGCTCGACGGCAACTCAATGTCGGGGAACGCGTTCAACTTCCGGATCGAAGCCTTCAGCCGGGCCGAATACTACCACTCCGTAAGCACCTCCAATCTCGTCGACGGGAAGCCGATTGAGTACCATGTGAATGCCACGGGCCTGTTCTTGGGCTCGGGGACGGGACTTGCAGTCCTTGTCAATACGACAGGCTCGGTCCTAACGGGGGCCACGATGGCAAACAACTACGCGGGTGTAACCTTGCATGAATCGTCTGGCATCTCGATCATCGGGACGACCGTTTCCTCCTCCTACTACGGGGTACGCGCACGAACCGTTTACGACTGGACGATCTCCGGGTTCACGGCCGATGGGTGCAACTACGGGGTGTTCGCGTTCATCGGCTCGAACCTGACGCTCACCGGTAGCACAATGAACGGGTCAATTTTCTATGGCGCATATATTTCATCGACTTCGCACTCGCAGATTTCCAACAACTCGATCAACGGGACCGGGTCGAGGGGCATATACCTCGTATCGGCGAACTCGAACCTCATCGAGAACAACCAGATCTCCAACTCGAGCTACCTCGCGATGGATTCGTGGTACTCCTCGTGGAACACATACAACTCGAACGCCCTCACCCTGAACCGCGGCTCGCTCTCGATAGGGGGCAACCAGCTGCGGCACTACATCCAGACGTTCTCCGTGAACACCACCATCGACGGACGTCCCATTTTCTACCGTTCCAACGCGACCAATGTAACCGTCCCCCCGGGCGTCGGGATGGTCATCCTTGCCAATGTGTCGGGGGCGACCGTGGCGGATCAGCAGATCGATTCGCCCGGCGAGGGCATCATCGTCTACGGCTCAGAGTTCGTGACCATTGACAACATCACCTTTGGAAGCGGGATCTACGGCATGAACATCGGCGTCTCGAAGGACGTGCTGATCAGCGGTCTCCAGACAAACGTCAGCGACTGCTGCCTGTCCACGGTGCTCTTCGTCGAAGGCGACAACGAGCGGGTCACGCTTGAGAACTCCAGAATCGAGCGGGCTAGCACCATCGTGCAGGCGTACTACACGTCGAACATCACGATCCGTAACCTGACCTTGGGGGCCTGGCCGACATACAGCACTTCGTACCTTCTGTTCGCCAACGGGCGGGTGGACAACATTACCGTGGAGGGGGTCGACTTCAACTACACGTGGACGCCGATCTACCTCTACGGTTACAGCGGATCGGATCAGGTCACAAACGTCACCGTCCGCGACAGCAATTTCGGTCCCTACACGTCGACCCCCCTCCTCGTCGCTTCTTCGTATGCGGCAGACATCACATTCTACCACAACAACTTCGACATGACATACGCGGGGTCCGGCTACAACGTTCCCTCCGACCCTTACGGGGTCTCAGTGTGGGACGCAGGCTACCCGGACGGCGGCAACCACTGGTCGAACTGGACCTCCCCCGACCTCTACACGGACGTCGGGCAAAACGTCAGCGGCCCCGACGGCCTCGTGGACATGCCCCTGTCGGTCACGGACTCAGCGGCCGACGCCTACCCGCTCGTGGACCCGTGGCCACCACGCATCTCGCTGCTGTCGCCGGCCAACGGTAGCGCAATCTGGCCGGGGACCTTGCTCGACTTCCATGTGCCCCGCTATTTCGACACCGCCTGGTACGCGGTCGACAACGGGTCGGCCGTCGCGTTCTTCTCCCCCTTCGATATCAACACAAGCGGCTGGTCGCAGGGCGACTACTACGTCGAGGTCAACGCGAGCGACGCCACCGGCGTGGAGGACCGGCAGTACTTCCTTTTCTCCATTGACACGTCGCCACCAGTCATCGACTGGGTCAGCCCGGCTCCCTCGGGGACGTACCCTGCCGGCATCCTCCTCAACTTCACGATCACCGACCTGCACCTCGCGCCAAACGCGACCTGGGACGCCGGCTGGGGCCAACAGCCGTTCGACACACCCTGGAACGTGTCAACAACGGGGTGGGCCGACGGGCTCTATACCGTGACCGTGCGCGCGTGGGACACGCCGGGCTGGGGCGTTACGGCCAACTTCGCTTACTGGATTGACGCCGACCCGCCGTCCATTACGCTCAACAGCCCGGCCAACGGCTCGGTGTTCGGGCCGGGGGCGACCATCGATCTCTCGATCCTGGACACCTCCTTCCAGAACGCGAGCTGGTCGATTGGCCTCGGGTGGAATTCCCTTTCTGCGCCGTTTAACATTTCCACAACGGGGTGGTCGGAAGGGGCGGCCACCCTCGTGGTCCAGGCGCAGGACACGTTCGGCCGGTCCAGCGTGGATTCGTTCGAGTACACGGTCGACGACACGGACCCCGTCATCGTGCTCAACGCCCCGTCGAACAACTCCTTCATCCCGCCCGGGACGACGATCGACCTGGGGATCTCCGACACGCACCTCGTCAACGCGAGCTGGTCGACCGGCGGGCCATGGTACGGCCTGAGCTCGCCCTTCGACATCTCGACAGCGGGCTGGTCGGACGGCGCGGAGACCCTCACGGTCGTTGCCTTCGACGAGGCCGGCAACAGTCGGGTCGAGATCCTCGGCTTCACGATCGACTCCATCCGGCCGACCATCGTGCTTGACTCTCCCTCCAACAACTCCGTTGTTGCGGCCGGGACAACGCTCGCGTTCACGATCACCGATGCCAACCCCTTCACCGCCACCTGGAACAACGGCGGATGCTGCAGCAACTCGCTCACCGCGCCCTACGACGTCGACACGACAGGGTGGTCGGACGCCAGCTACACCGTCTTGATTGTCGCGACGGACGGCGCCGGGAATTCGAGGTCGACCACATTCGAGTTTACGATCGACTCGACGCTGCCGAGCGTCTCGCTCTCAAGCCCCTCGAACGGCTCGGTCATCAAGGGCGGGACCGTCCTCGACCTCGCGGTTTTGGACCTCCACCTGTCCTCCGTAACCTACGACAACGGCACGGGGGCCGTTGCGCTGGCGTCACCCTTTGACATTGCGACTCCCGGCTGGCCGGACGGCAGCACGGACGTTTGGGTTAACGCGACGGACAGTGCCGGAAACGTCCGTTCGGTCTCCTACCATTTCACCTTCGACTCCACGCCCCCGTCTGTTTCGCTGGTCACGCCCGCCAATGGCTCCTCGATCATGTCTGGGGTCGACCTCGACTTCTCGATCAGCGACACGAACTTTGCTTCCGCGTCGTGGAACAACGGCGGCTGCTGCAACACCTCGCTCACGACGCCCTTCGACATCGACACCTCGGCGTGGGCCGAGGGCGCGTACGCCGTCGTCGTCGACGCGGTCGACCAGGCCGGCAACCAGCGCACGGTCATCGTGCTGATCGACATTGACGACAGCGCGCCCACGGTAACTCTAAACCAGCCGACGAATGGCTCCACCTTCGGCGCTGGAACGCTCATTGACTTCGGGATCACCGACGTGCACGGTTTCACGGCCACATGGGACAACGGCACCGGCGCGAACGCGCTCGCCTCGCCCTTCGACGTCGATACGACGGGGTGGGCCGACGGGACCTTCACGGTCTGGGTCAACGCCACCGACGCGGCGGGCAATGCCGTCTCCGACTTCTTCGTGTTCGACATCGACAACACCTTCCCGGCCGTCATCCTCCAGGCGCCCTCGAACAACTCCGTGATCGTCCCGGGGACGACGCTCAACCTCGACGTCGTTGACAACGACCTCAACTCCGTGACATGGGACAACGGGTCGGGCACCTCGACGCTCAACTCGCCCTATGACATCAGCACGACCGGGTGGAGCGATGGCCACGTCAACGTCACGATCGTCGCCACAGACAACTCGAGCCACACGGTTGAGGTCGTTTTCCACTTCATCATCGACTCGGTTGACCCGGTCTTGACGCTCAACTCGCCGACGAACAGCTCCGTCATCCGGGCGGGAACGCAGCTCAACGTCAGTGTCTTGGACCTCAACATGGGCACCGTAACGTGGGACAATGGCTCCGGGACCAATTTGCTCCCGCCGCCCTACAACGTCGACACGGCCGGCTGGGCCGACGGAGGCATTTCCGTCGTGTTTACCGTCACGGACCTCGCTGGTAACTCGGTGGCGGATGTCTTTGAATACACGATGGACACGACGGCCCCGTCAATCTCGCTAGGCTCCCCCAGTAACAACTCGGTCATCTTGCCCGGTACGACGCTCGTCATGGGGATCTCGGACACCCACACTTTCAACGCGACGTGGGACAACGGCTCCGGTGCTAACGCGTTCTCGATTGCGTACAACATTTCGACAACGGGGTGGCCCGACGCGACGGTCGACGTGCTAGTTGTCGCCGTCGACATCGCCGGGAACATCGGGTCGCGAGTCTACCGGTTCACATTCGACTCGATCACGCCCTCGGTGACACTCAACTCGCCTTCCAACGGGAGCGTCATCCAGGCGGGGACCACCCTCGACTTTACGGTCACGGACGCGCACTTGGTCTCCGCAACCTGGGACACAGGAAGCGGGACGTCGTCGTTGCCCTCTCCGTACGACATCTCGACCAGCGGGTGGTCCGACGGCGTGACCACGGTCTGGGTCAACGCCACGGACGCGGCGGGCAATGTCGCCGTCGACACCTTTGAGTTCACCCTCGATTCGACGGCGCCGGTCATCACGCTCGCCTCCCCCGCGAACGACTCGACCGTCCAGCCGGGCACGACGGTCGACATCCAGTTGAGCGATGCGTCGGCCCTCTCGGTGACCTGGAACAACGGGTCGGGGGCGGTCGCGCTCGCCTCGCCCTACGATATCGCGACCGGCGGGTGGCCGGAGGGGCCGACCAATATCAGCGTGGTCGCGGTCGACGCGGCGGGCAACTCCGCGACAAAGGTCTTCCACCTCCGGTTCGACGCCACGCCTCCATCGGTCTCGCTCGTCTCGCCTTCCAACGGCTCTGTGATTCCGGCCGGGACGACCCTCGACCTTTCCGTGACGGACCTCAACGGACTCTCGGGCGTGACGTGGGACAACGGCGGGGGCCCGACGGCCCTCGCGTCGCCGTTTGACATCTCCACCGCTGGGTGGTCGGACGGCAGCTACACGGTCGACGTGACGGCTACGGACGTCGCCGGCAACACGGCTGTCCGCTTCTACGACTTCGAGCTCGATTCACTCGGGCCCTCGATCTCGCTCGCCGCACCCTCCAACGGCAGCGTCATCGCGCCCGGGACGATCGTCGACCTCGTCGTGTCCGACACGAACGGCGTCTCGAACGTGACCTGGGACAACGGCTCGGGAGCCGTGACCACCGCCTCCCCGTACGACATCAATACCACGACCTGGCCAGACGGGGGGACGAGCGTGACGGTCACGGCGTACGACACCGTCGGGAACGTCCGTGTGGAGGTCTTCGAGTTCACCCTCGACGGGACGGCGCCGACGGTCACCCTCGACGCCCCCACCAACGGGTCGGTGATTCTGCCCGGAACGACGCTGGGGCTGTCAATCTCCGACCCGCACTTGGCCAACGCCACCTGGGACAACGGCTCGGGCCCGCAGACCCTCACCTCGCCCTACGACGTCTCCACGAACGGGTGGTCGGACGGGGTGCTCATGCTCAGGGTGAACGCGACCGACTCCGCCGGCAACGTCCGCCTCGCGTCGTTCGTGTTCACCCTAGACGGGACCTCGCCCCTGGTCTCGCTGGTCTCCCCCGCTAACGGCTCGTACATCGCAGCCGGGACCGTCATCGACCTCGACGTTACGGACGCCAACCTGAACTCAGCGACATGGGACAACGGGACGGGGGCGTCCGCGCTAGCTGCGCCCTTCAACGTGTCCACCGCGGGGTGGCTTGATGGCTCGGTGACCCTCACAGTGAACGCCACGGACCTGGCCGGCAACGCCGTGGTCGCGACATTCTCCTTCACGATGGACTCGACCTACCCGACAGTCGTCCTCATCGCTCCCTCCAACAATTCGTTCGCCAGGGCCGGCGACACCCTCGACTTCGACGCTTCCGACCTCAACCTCGACTCGGTGACGTGGGACAACGGCTCCGGCGCCAACAGCCTGGACACGCCCTTCGATGTCCCCACCGACGGGTGGCCGGACGGCTCGACAAACGTGACGGTGGTGGTCACCGACCTGGCCGGCAACTCGGTCTGGGCGACCTACGAGTTCACCTTCGATTCCACGCTGCCCCTGGTCGTGCTCAACGCGCCGACCAATGGCTCCATCATCACCGCCGGCACGGTGATCAACCTCAGTGTCACCGACCTTTACCTCGATCAGGTGATCTGGAACAACGGCTCGGGCAACAACGCGTTTGGTGCGCCCTTTGACATCGGGACCGGCGGGTGGCCAGACGGGGTTTACACGGTCGTTGTGACCGCGACGGACTTGGCGGGCAACACGCGCGTGGCGGTCCTGCAGTTCACATTCGACACCTCGCCACCAGTCGTCTCGCTGCTCTCGCCGACGAACAACTCGTACATCCAGCCAGGCCAGGTTCTCAACCTGCAGGTGACAGACCTGACGGCGCTCACCGTAACCTATGACATCGGAGGGGGTCCCATTGGCATCCCTTCGCCGTTTGACGTGAACACGAGCGGCTGGGGTGACGGTCATGTCAACGTCACGGTCATCGCCACGGACGCCGTCGGGAACAGCGCGTCCCGCATATTGCACTTCATCGTCGACGGCACGCTCCCGGCCATCACCCTGATCACGCCCGGCAACAACTCCGTCGTGTTCCGCGGCACGCCCATCGACTTCCTGATAACCGACACGAATCTCGACACCGCCACCTGGGACAACGGCGGGGGGCCGTCCGCGTTCGTGACGCAGTGGAACATCTCGACCACCGGCTGGTCCGACAACAGCTACGACATCCTCGTGGAGGTCGAGGACCTCGCAGGCAACATCCGCACGCGGCTCGTCCGCATTTCGATCGACACCCTGGCACCTTCGCTCTCGCTCAACACGCCCGTCAACAATTCCCACATCACCCCCGGCACCGTCATCAACCTGACCGTCACGGACCCGAACCTCTTCCAGGTGACCTGGGACGACGGAACGGGAGCCCAGGGCTTCACGACGCCTTGGAACATCTCGACCGCCGGGTGGGGCGACGGGACGTACGACCTCACGGTCGTCGCGCAGGACGCCGCGGGTAACACGCGCTCTCGGACGTTCCACTTCACGGTCGACTCGACGCTCCCGGCGCTCAGCCTCAACACGCCGGGCAACAACTCGTACATCGTCGCCGGTACGGTGCTCAACTTCACGATCACCGACCTCAACCTCGACACCGCCACCTGGGACAGAGGCACGGGGGCCCAGGGCTTCTCGCCGATGTGGAACATCTCGACGACCGGGTGGGCCGACGGCGACTACAACGTGTCCGTTTCCGCCTCCGACCTTGCAGGGAACACGCGGGTACGGGTCTACCACTTCATCCTCGACTCGACGCTGCCCTCTGTCGTGCTCGACACCCCGGCCAACAACGCCGTGATCCGGGCGGGGACATCGCTGAATTTCACCGTCGCCGACGCGACGCTCTCGACAGTCGTCTGGAACAACGGCGGGGGCAACCAGACGTTCTCGCCGCCCTGGAGGATCCCGACTTCCGGTTGGCCCGACGGGTCGGTCACGGTCACCGTGTACGCAGTTGACTTGGCCGGCAACCTGCGAGCGGCCGCCTTCCAGTTCACGATGGACTCGACGTTTCCGTCAATCGGCCTCGCCCCGCCGCCGGCGAACAACTCCTACGTCCCGGCGGGGACGGCCCTTGGCTTCAACATCGTGGAGGCGAACCTCGCCTCCGCCTCGTGGGACCGCGGGCTCGGCAGCCAGACCTTTGTGGTCCAGTGGACCATCCTGACGGGGGGGTGGGCCGACGGACTAACCAACGTGACGGTCACCGCGACGGACCTCGCCGGAAACGTCGCGCAGGCCCTCTTCCGGTTCACGTTCGACTCCACGCCGCCCGTGATCCTTGACCCCACCTGGAACGGATCGTATGTTGACCGGGGCGCGGTCCTGAACATCTCGGCCGCCGAGACGAACCTCGAGTGGTTCGCCTGGACCAACGGGCAGGGAGCGTCCGGCAACGTGAGCACACCGACGACCTCTATCTCCACGGCCGCGTGGGCGGACGGCGTTTTCAGCGTGGTCATCGAGGCGGCCGACCTCGCGGGCCACCGCGTGAGCCGGACGGCGCAGGTGACGGTCGACTCGGTCGTGCCGGTCATCTCCGGCGTGTCGCCCACAAACGGTTCGTTCGTGACGCCGGGCACGCCGATCCAGTTCACCGTCACGGAGACCAACCCGGGCACGGTGACCTGGCAACGAGACGCCGGTCCCGTCCAGCCGCTTGTCGGCGCGGGCCCCTACACGGTCGACACGATGGGGTGGGGCGACGGGAGCTGGAACGTCCACCTGGTCGCCACGGACCTTGCGGGCCACCAGGCGAGGGTGACCCTCCAGCTCGTCACGGACCAGACGCCGCCCCAGCTGCCGATCCTCTTGGACCTGAACGTCGACGAGGACGTACTCCAGACGCTCGACGCCAGCGCGGCAAACGACGGTCCCAACCCCCTTAACAACGGGTCGTTCGAGTGGAACCTCTCCGGCCGGCTAAATGCGCTCCTCCCGGGCCCGGTCGTCCAATACACGTGGGTGGACCCGGGCGACTACACAGTCCAACTCACCATCACCGACCTTGCGGGCAATATTGCCTCGACAACCTTCGACGTGTTCGTGCAGGACACGACTCCGCCCACGGCCGAGGCGGGCGCCGACCAGACGGTGGACGAAGGGACGGCTGTATCGATCGACGCCACGGCGTCCTTTGACAACGATGCCATCCAGTCGTATTCCTGGCGCCAGCTTGCCGGGCCCGCGGTGGGGATCGACCCCGCGGCGGCCACAACGGGGTTCACGCCGACCGTACCGGGGACATACGTGTTCGAGATCGTCGTGACCGACGCCTCCGGCCTCACGGGGTCGGACAACATCACGGTGGGAGTGCTCGACATCACGCCCCCCACCATCGCGCTCCCGCCCTTCCCTGTGGTCAACGAGGGTCAGGTGGTCACCTTCGACGCGAGCAGCACCACCGACAACGACCCGACTGCCGCCGGGAACATGACCTTCGGGTGGACATTCGCGTACAACGGGCCTAAGTCCCTCACGGGGGTAGTCGCCAACTGGACCTTTGATGCGCCGGGCTCGTACGACATCACGCTGACGGCTATCGACCCCAGCGGCAACGCAGCGACCTCGACGCTGACCCTTCGCGTCAATGACGTGCCGTCGCTCTCCAGCCTCCCGGCCGACACGATCACGCTGCCAAGCACCTACCAGGGCGTGATCGCGGTCCTGGATTCGGACGCCGGCGATACACACAATGTGACTGTGACATCGCCTTCCGGCATGGTCGTCATCCAGCTCGGCGCGAATCTCGCGCTCCAGTGGCAGCCAGAGACCATCGGGTTCTATGTCGTGAACTTCACCCTGTCCGATGGGTGGTCCAGCGCCAGCTTCTCGTTCAACCTCACAGTCGGGCGGAGCACCGCTGGAAATCAGCCGCCTGAATTCACCAAGCCCCCCAACACATCGGCCACCGCGGGCTCACAGTACAGCTACCTGCCCGAAGCGACGGACGTAGACGGCGACAGCCTGCTGTTCGGGCTGGATCTCGGACCGCTGGGGATGACCATCGCGCCGTCGACCGGGAGACTCACGTGGAGCCACGGGTACGGCCCCACGGACGGGTACCACCTGGACGACGTCAGCCTGTGGGTGTGGGACGGCGCGGCGTACACCTTCCAGAATTTCACGATCCGGTTCATCGCGAGCGGCAACTCGCCGCCTACCATCCTGGATAGCGCCCCCGAGATGGTCGCGGTGGATGTTGGGGACTCGGTCGACGTGCCCTACTTCGTGTACCTCTCGGACCAAAACGACCCGGTCGAGAACCTCTCCCTGGTCGCGGTCTCCGGCTCGCCCGGGATCGCCACCGCGACCGTGATCGGGACCGGACCCGGGCTTGCCATCCAGGTCACGGGCATCGCCGAGGGCACCGCATTCATCTCGCTCACGTTGGCCGACCCGTCGGGTGCGATGGCCCAGAAGACGCTCCAGGTGACCGTCAACCCCGTTGGGACGGGGACGGGGCCAGACGACACGGGGCTCGCCGGCATGCTCCTGCCGCTTGTCGCGCTAGCGGCCGTGGGCGGCGGGGGCGGTGTCCTCTTCTTTGTCATGCGCCGCAAGAAGGGTGAGAAGGAACCCGTGGTCACGCAGGCCATCGCGCCTCCGGCCGCGGAGGTCAGCGCCGCCGGGCCCGCGACCGTGGCCGCGCCTTCAGCAGCGGTGACGGCCGTTGCGGCCGGCGGTGCGCTCGCTGGTGTGGGGGGCGCCGAGAAGGCTGACACCTACACCATCGAAGGGCTCTTCGTGATCTACAAGGACGGGCGCCTGCTCTACTCGAAGACGGACATGGGCCATCAGAAGTTCGAGGACCCCGAACTCGTGTCGTCCATGTTCACTGCCGTGCAGTCCTTCATCAAGGACTCGTTCGCGGCTGAGGGCGAGCTCAACAAGATGGGCTACGGCGACAACCAGATCATCATCGAGCGCGGGCGCCACATCTTCATTGCGGCGATCGTCTACGGCGAACCCGACCAGGAGTTCACCGACAAGGTCCGCGACGTCATCGAGGGGATCGAGCTCTCCTACGCAGGGATCGTGGAGGAGTGGGACGGGATGATGGACGCGTTCTCCGATATGGAGACCAAGGTAGCGCCCATCGCCGCGCTCACGCTGGGCGTCTCCCGCCGCGAGGTGCAGCTGGCCACGACCAAGCAGGAGGTCCGCATGCTCTCGGAGCTGGAGTTCTTCCAAGGCTTCGTGCGGCTCAAGGTAGGCGTCAAGAACAACACGGCGATGGTCATCACGAAGGTCACGGTCGACATCGAGTACAACGAGGACGTCCTGCGCCTCGGGCGCGTGGAGCCGGCCGCGTACCGCACGGCGGGGGCCAAGGTGCTGCTCGGCGTGCTGAACCCGGCCGAGAAGTCGTCGGTCGCGTACTACTTCGACCCCCAGATCTGCACGGAGTCCCAGATCGACGGGGTCTGCCGGTACCGCGACGCGACGGGCGTGCTGCACACGGTGTCCATGAAGACCCGCAGAGCGGAGGTCGTCTGCCCGCTCTTCTTCACGAAGGAGCACGCGAACACGGCCATGCTCAAGCGGCTCGTGGAGGCGGAGCTAAGCGAGAAGGACTCCAAAGTCTTCCAGATCCAGAAGATGCCGCCCTACATCAAATGGAAGGACGTCTTCGACCTCGTCAAGTCAGTCGTCAACGCGCACGACGTCCAGATGGTCCGCGAATTCACGAAGTACAACACGTTCCAGGGCGAGGCCTGGTTCTACGGCGAGACGAAGGTCAAGCGCTACAAGATCGTCATCCGCGTGTCGGTCATCGAGGAGACGGATACGATCGAGTTCTTCGCGGCCTCCCCCAACATGAAGGCAATCACGGGGCTGCTTGCCGAGTTCAACCACACGCTCAACAGCATGGTGATCGAGAAGTATAGCGACCTCAAGATCGAGCTGCTTTTCGACAACGACGTGAAAGCGGAGATCGACCGCAAGTCCCTCATGAGCCAGATGAGCAGCGACGAACTCGAGGGCGGGGAGACGGAGCAGGACGACCCGGGACCGTCCGGTCCGAACTAGCCGGAAGCCTAGGTCCCGCCGCACCTGGATTCCCCGGACGGCACGCAGAAACGTGCAGAGTTCCCGTTTTTCGCGACGCGTGGTCTCTAGTCCCCCAGGCCCCCCTCTCGAAACGTATATTATCGCTCGCTAGACTGGCTGGGGGGCTTTAGGGCGCCTGGGGGGGTTCTTGGTTCTCGTCAATAAACATCGAGAAGAACGACGGTCTCGTGGCTTGCGCCCGCACTCCGCATTGATCTTGGCGCCTGCTGCCCTCGTGATCGTCTTGCTATGGCTTCTGTCGGGGCAGGCCTCGGCCGCCACCGTCACCGTGGACGACGACTACACCGCGAACGACCCGGTGGCCCGCCAGTGGATGACCGTCCAGCTCGGCATCTACGACGCTGCGCCCGGGGACACGGTCCTGATCTACAACGGGACATACTACGAGAACATCACCCTTTCGAACTCGAGCGTGACCGTGGAAGGCGAAAGCCGCGCGGGCGTCCGGATCATCATGAATTCCACGAGCTGGCACACAGTTCACGTGGAGGCGAACCACGTCTCTCTGCGAAACGTTACGCTGCAGGGCGGGTACAATGGGGTCAACGGCTTCAACGCGGCCTCCCACAATCTGACGCTCGAGAATGTGAGCATTACCGGCACATCCTACGCGTGTCTCATGGACAACACGGGGTCCAACTGGAACCTGCAGGACATCAGTGGATTGTCCTGCGGCAGCTACGGACTACAATTCCAGGGAACCGCCTACAATCACACCTTCAACAACGTGACGCTCGATGGTGTGGGCCAGGGGATTGTGCTCAGCTACAGCCACAACGTAAGGGCCGACAGGGTCTATGTGAGCAACGCCACGAGTTATGGCATGCAGATCGCCTATTCCGACGGAACCCGTTTCTCGAATTTTTCCGTTGACAACGCGAATAGCTACGGGGCTTACCTCACCTACGCCGACAGCAGCGTTTGGCGGGACGGCCTTTTCAACAACAGCAACCTGGACGGTTTCTATCCGTACTACTCGAACGACGGTGAAATGAGCCGGATCACGCTTACGAACCACTCCACATCGGGCTACTTTGCCATCCAACTGTACCGTTCCCTGCGCTGGACGCTTACGGACGTCAACGTTACAGGCACGAACCAAGCGCTCGACATGCAGTACTCCAACGCGGAGTCGATTGCCTACTTTGAGCATGAGATAACCAACATGTCCTGGAACGGCGTGCCCGTAGTGTACATCTCGGAAGACACGGGAACGTCCTACACCGGCCCGGCAGCGCAGCTCTTTGTCATAAGCTCGACCGGCGTCACGGTGAACATCACCACGACCATCTTCGGGGTGAACCACGGCGCGCTCTTCATCGGCGTGCACAATTCGACGCTCCTAGCCTTGGATTCCACCTCGAACTCGCTGTCCAACCTCCTGGTACGGGCCTCCTGGGACAACGAGTTCCACAACTTCACCCAAACGAGCGTCGGGGGTGGCAGTTGGGCGGGGCTCTACGTCTATGGGGGCGGGTGGAACCGGATCATTGGTGGCGACTGGCAGAACCCAACGGTCTCGTACACCGGCTCGCTGTTTGCGGGCGGGGCTGCGAACAACTCTGTGGAGTTCCTTTCGTGCCGTGGCTGGCGCGAGTGCGTGGAGATCGACCAGCTTTCCCCCGACAACGTCGTCCAGGATTCCGTCTTCAACAACTCGGACTACTGCGTTTTCGTCTACTACGGTTCTCGTTACCGGATTGAGCGATCCTCCTTCATATCGTGCTATTTCGGGGTCTACGCGTTCTTGGCGGGGCCGGGCGTCATTGCCAACTCCTCGTTCACGGCGTCTGACCATTCGGGGCTCTATCTGTACTACTCCACCGGGACCCGGATCGAGGGAACGACCATTTCGAACAGTTACTACTACGGCGTGTATGCGGGGAATTCTGACTACGGCTGGATGCAGGACAGCATCATCGAGAACGCCACCGTTTTGGATTACGGGCTCCTGCACCTCTCAGCATCGCGCTTCTGGACTCTGCGCAACGTGAGTTTCTTCAACGGGACCAACCCGATTGACGTGAACTGGGCGACCGGCATGGCCATGGGCCGTGCGCAGCACGACATCGACCTGTCGAATACCCACAACGGGGGGCCCATTGTATACTTCACAAATGCAACGGGCGCCTCCTACACGGGGCCGGTGTCTTACTTTGCGGCCGTCAACTCGACGCTCCTCAACGTCACGCTCACGTCGCCCATCGTCCGTTGCTGGGTCGGCGGCTTCGTGTTAGAAACGAACAACTCCACGATTCGCGGCCTGAATGCCACCGATTGCATCCAGAATCTCATCGTCCTTCGCTCCTACGACAATACGTTTGTCAATTTCTCGCAGGCGGGAGTACGGGGGAGCAACGGCGGTTTGTACATCTGGGGAGCCCACCGGAACTCCTTCGAGGACTCGGTGTGGGCAAATGCATCGCGGCTCCGGCGCGCCGCCCACGTTGCCGGTACCTCCAATGGAAACGTCTTCCAGAACGTGACGGTGACGGGCTGGAACATCGGAATCTTCTTCTATTACACATCAGGCGTGAACCGAGTAGATTGGTCGACCTTCAGCGGAAACAGCTACGGTATCGAGGCCACGTACGCGGATCCATTCGTCGTGACAAACTCATCGTTTGTTTCGATGGTAAACTACGGTCTCTACCTCTACTACACGGCGGGCCCCAGACTAGAGAATTCCACATTTGCGAACAATGGCTACTACCTGATCTACTCAAGGAACACGCACTACGGTTGGCTCCAGGACTGCCGACTCGAGAACGAGACATACGTGGACTATGGCCTCCTCTACCTTTCAAACTCGAGGTATTGGACGCTTCGCGACGTGGCGTTTTCAGGCGGTTCCAACCCGATCGAAGTCGGCATGGGGACGGGCACCCCAATGGCCAACGCGCAGCACGACATCGACACGTCGAACACCTACGAAGGCGTGCCGATCGTGTATTTCACGAACGCATCGGGTGCCTCCTACACGGGCCCGGTGTCGTTCTTCGCGGCCGTCAACTCAACGCTCCTTGACGTCACGCTCACGTCGCCCATCGTGGGGCTCAAGTTTGGCGCCTGGGTGCTAGACACTACAAACTCGACTGTACGGGGCCTGAACAGCTCTTCCGGGACCGCCAACCTGTTCTTCCTTCGGTCGGACAACAACACGTTCGTCAACTTCTCGCAGACCGCTGTTCGGGGCGGTACCTGGGCAGGGCTCTTCCTGTGGGACAGCGACCGTAACATCTTCCGCGATTCGGTATGGGCCAACCAGACGAGGTCATGGTTTGCGGCCGAAGTCCGGAGCACGTCCTCCGACAATGTTTTCCTGAACCTCACGGTGACCGGATGGAACATTGGGATCTACTTCTACTCCTCGTTGATGACGAACCGGATCGAGTGGTCCACCTTCTCGGACAACTACATCGCAGCCGAATCGTACAACTCGGTCCCGTTCGTCATGGCCAATTCCACGGTCCGCGACAGCACATACGCCGGAATATACGCCTACTACACGCAGGGGCCCAGGCTGGAGAACTCGACGTTCGCGAACAACTACTACTACCAAATCTTCTCGACGAACTCGCACTACGGATGGATCCAGGATTCCCGAATCGAGAACCAGACGCTAGCCGACTACGGCCTGCTGCGCCTTTCCACTTCCCGGTACTGGACGCTGCGCGGCGTGGAATTCTCCGGGGGGACCAACCCCATCGATGTGGTGATGGGGACGTCCCTTCCCATGGCCAACGCCCAGCACGACATCGACACGTCCAACACGATCGGCGGCGTGCCCATCGTTTACTTCACGAACGCAACCGCGTCCTCGTACACCGGGCCGGTGTCGTTCTTTGCTGCGGTGAATTCGACCCTGCTGGATGTCACGCTTACCACACCCATCGTGGGTCTGCGCATCAACTCGTGGGTGCTCGACACTACGGACTCCACGGTCCGCGGTCTAAACTCCACGAACGGGCTTGCGAACCTGTATGTCCTGCGGTCGGACAACAACTCGTTCGTGGACTTTTCGCAGACCGGCGTTCGGGGAGGTTCGTACGCAGGACTCTACCTGTGGGACAGCGACCGAAACACGTTCCGGGACTCCGTGTGGGCCAACCAAACGACGTCCAACCACGGGGCCCAGGTCCGGAGCACTTCCAGGGACAACGTCTTCCTCAACTTGACTGTAACCGGCTGGAACATTGGGATCTACTTCTACGTCAACTCCCAGCCAAACCGGGTCGAGAGGTCGACAATCAGCGGAAACACCTACGGGCTCCAGTGGTCAAGTTCCACGGGCGGTGGGGTGGTTGCCAACTCGACCGTGCGCAGCCAGGGGCATACGGGGGTGTACGCCTACTATTCGCCGGGGGTCCGGCTGGAAAACTCCACCTTTGCGAACAACTACTACTACCAGGTCCGAGCCACGTCTTCGCACTACGGGTGGATACAGGACAGTGTCATCGAGAACGAGACCGCTGCCAACTACGGTCTCCTGTATCTGTCCGCTACCAGCTACTGGACTCTGCGCAACGTCTCGTTCGCCGCCGGGACCAAGCCCATCGATTTCGGCTTCTCGGTGAACATGGTAGTTTCCTACGCCCAGCACGACGTTGACCTGGCGAGCACCTACAATGGACAGCCCATCGTGTACCTAACGAACGCGTCGGGCGTAAGCTACACCGGCCCGGTGGGACTCTTCCGCGCGGTGAACTCGACGCTCCTAGACCTGACGTTCACGACGCCGATCGGCGTTACCAGCTACGCGGGGCTCATGATCACGACAGACAACTCGACCATCTCCGGGATAAACGCAACCGGTGCGGGCTTCAACCTCGTCCTGACGCGTTCGAACGACAACCTCATCCACAACTTCTCCCAGCGCTCCGCCCAGTCGGCGACAGGCGGGCTTTACGTTTACAACTCCCACCGCAACGTGTTCGACGGGGGACGGTGGATTAACGCGAGCACCTCGTACGACGCGGCCTACTTCGCGACGTCGAGTTCGTACAACACGGTGCAAAACATCACGTGCTCCGGCTGGTACCATTGCGTCGAAATCTATTCGACGGGGCCGTGGAACACGGTCCGGAACTCCACGATCTCCGGGGCCTATCGTGGCATCTACGTCTACAACACGGCGAACACGCAGATCCGCAACAACACATTCTCCACAAGCACCTACGCGATGTACCTCGAACCGTCCGCCTCGAACACCTATGTCCACCACAACAACTTCTACATCAACACGAACGGGCTGCGCGACCGCAGCTCCACCACCGTCTACGACGGGGGCTACCCGTCGGGCGGCAACTTCTGGTCGAACGGCACCCACACGGACATCTACTCGGGCGCGTCCCAAAGCACCGGCGGCCCCGACGGAATCGTGGACACGTCCCAGGGCGTCTGGGAGTCGCGGACCGACTACTACCCGCTCTCCGAGCCCTGGCCGCCCCAAATCGCGCTGCTTGGCCCCGGGAACAACTCGGTGATGACCGCCGGGACCACCCTGGACTTCATCGTCTCCCGGTTCTTTGACAACATCAACTACAGCATCGACAACGGGTCGCAGGTGAACTTTTCGGCGCCCTTTGACCTCTCGACGTCCGGATGGTCTGACGGGATCTACTGGATCCGCATCTTCGCGACGGACGCCACGAACATCTCGCTCACCGAGTACTACATCTTCTACATCGACTCGACGCAACCCTCGATCATCGCCGACAGCCCCTCGCCGGGCGGGTTCTACGATGTGGGGACGCAACTGAACTTCACCCTGTCGGACCCGAACCTCGCGTCCAACGCCACCTGGGACAACGGGTCTGGCGCCCAGGCGTTTCCCTCCCCCTGGGACATATCGACCGCCGGGTGGTCCGAGACCACCTGGAACATCACGATCGTGGCCTGGGACCTCGCGGGCAACAGCCGCACCTCCGTCTACCTCTACCGGCTCGACTCCACGCCCCCGAACATCACGCTCACCGCGCCCGCAAACAACTCCGTTGTGGGCGCCGACACGGTCATCAACCTCGACGTGACCGACGTCTTCATCGCGTCGGTCACCTGGTCCAACGGCGGTCCCTTCTCGAGCCTCGCCTCGCCCTACGACATCTCCATGTCGGGCTGGTCGAGCGGCACCTACAACGTGACGGTGGTGGCCATGGACGCCGCTGCGCATGTGACGGTCGCCATCTACACCTTCACGCTTGACGCCATCCCACCCCAGATCAACCTCGTCTCGCCGGCCAACAATTCTGCGGTCGCTTCAGGCACGACAATCGACGTCGAAATCGTGGAGCTCAACCTGCAGAGCGTGACGTTCGACACGGGCTTTGGCGTGTCGACGTTTGCGGCGCCCTACGACATCTCGACCTTCGGGTGGAGCGACGGCTCGTACAACGTCGAGGTGTGGGCCGATGACACCGCAGGCAACTCCGCCTACGCCCTCTTCGCGATCCTCATCGACACCCAGGCACCCACCGTTACGCCGCCCACCTTGCCGGGCGGCGGGTTCATCACTGCCGGGACGCCGCTCAACTTCACGGTAAGCGACCCGAACCTCGTGGGCGTGGTCGTCAACAACGGGAGCGGCAACGTGACGCTCTCGTCGCCGTATTCGGTCGACACGATGGGGTGGGCGGACGGAAACTACACGGTGACGGTCTACGCGACTGACGCCGCCGGCTACACGACCGAGTCGAGCGTGGCCATCACCGTAGACTCAACACCCCCGTCCGTGAGCCTCCTCACGCCGACCAACGGGTCGATTGTCTCGGGGGGCACCCCGGTGGTCCTCGACATCGACGACACCTACCTCAATTGGACCACGTGGGACAACGGCACCGGGCCCCAGTCGTTCGTGGACCTATACAACATCTACACCGCCGGGTGGGCCGACGGCACCTACAGCATCACGGTCCTTGCCGAAGACCTTGCGGGCAACCTGCAGACGGCTGTCATCGAGATCACGCTCGACTCGGTCGCGCCGTCCATCGCGCTCAACGGATTGGCGCCCGGAGGCTACATCACGCCCGGCACCCCGATCGACCTTTCGATTTCGGACGCGACGCTCAATTCGTCCGGCTGGTCGGACGGCTTCAACGGCGGCTCGCTCACCGCCCCCCACGACATCAATACGAGCGGGTGGAGTGAAGGCGTCCACAACGTGAGCGTCTGGGCCGACGACGGCGCGGGGAACATCGCCTGGTACAACTTCAGCGTCATTGTGGACGGGACGGCACCGGTGGTCTCGCTCACGTCCCCGTCCAACGGGTCGTACATACAGTCGGGGACGACCTTGGTCTTTGGCATCGCGGAGCCGAACCTGAACACGACCCGGTGGGACAACGGCTCGGGCGCCCAGACCTTTGCAGTCGACTATGAAGTCTCGACCAGCGGCTGGGCCGACGGGTCGGTCTCGGTGACGGTGACAGCAACCGACCTGGCCGGGAACACAGGCGCCGCCGTCTTCGCGTTCACCTTCGACTCCACGGCTCCCTCGATCTCCCTGGACACGCCATCCACCGGCGCCTACATCCCGGCGGGCACCGCGCTCGACCTGTCGGTCGTTGAGGCCAACCTGAACTCCGCGTCTTGGGACAACGGCAGCGGCCCCGTTTTGTTCGGCTCGCCCTTCGACATCGACACCAGCGGGTGGGCCGACGGGAGCTTCACCGTCTCGGTCTTCATGGATGACCTTGCGGGCAACGGGGCGTGGCTTAACTTCACGGTCACGGTCGACTCGACGTTCCCGGCGGTCGCTCTGACGAGCCCCGCCAATGGCTCCTTCATCGTCGCGGGAACCACGATCGCCTTGGCCATCACGGACACCAACATGGACACGGCCCAGTGGAACAACGGCAGCGGCGCGACCTCCTTCTCCACCGACTACGACATTGGCACGGCCGGCTGGACCGACGGATCGTTCACGGTGACCGTGACGGCGACCGACCTAGCCGGCAACACGCGGGTCGAGTCGTACGACTTCACCATCGATTCGACCCTCCCGTCGCTTGCACTTTCCTCACCCTCGGCCGGTGCGGTCGTCGTGGCCGGCACGACGCTCGACCTCACGGTGTCGGATACGAACTTGGTGGGCGCCTGGTGGACCGAGGGCAATACCACCGTTTCCCTGGCCTCGCCATTTGACATCGACACGACCGGGTGGTCGGATGGCCTCTACAGCCTCTCCGCCTGGGCCGACGACCTCGCGAGCAACCGCGGGTGGCTCAACTTTACGGTCACGATCGACTCGACGGCGCCGTCGATCGTGCTCTTGGCGCCCGCCAACAACTCGATCATCCGGGCGGGGGTGCCCATCCAGTTCAACATCTCGGATGCGACGCTGGCGTCGGCCACCTGGAACAACGTGACGAGCGGCGACGTGACGTTCACGGTTCAGTTCGTCGTCCCCACCGACGGCTGGATCGACCGGGGCTACAACATCACGGTTCAGGCAACAGACCTGGCGGGAAACATGTTCACGGACGTTTTCCGGCTCGTGATCGACTCGACGCCCCCGCAGCTGGCGCTTGTGTCGCCGCCAAACGAAACATGGATGTGGGCAGGCCAGCAGCTCATCAACTTCACAATCACGGACACGCACGCGCTCACCGTGAACCTCACGGGCGCGCCGACGGGCTTCACGGGCTCCTACGACCTCGACACGGCGACCTGGCCAGACGCCACCTACACGGTGACGGTCCGTGCCGAAGACCCGGCCGGAAACAACGTGTCGGTCACCAGCGTCTTCTACATCGATTCGACGGTCCCCGTGGTAGCACCGGGGGTTGCCCCGGGCAGCGCGATCCCGGCGGGAACGGACTTCACTTTCACGATCACCGAGGCGAACCTGGCGCAGGTCCAGTGGCGCAATGCCACGACCGGCGTCTTCGCGCCCTTCCCCACGAACTTCAGCCTGCCGACGGCAGGGTGGCCGGACGGGCCGGTCTCGCTGGTCGTCCAGGCTGCGGACCTTGCCGGGAACACCCGCACCGGGACGTTCAACTACACGATTGACAGCACCGAACCGGTCCTGACAATCGTGTCGCCGTCGGTCCTCACGTACGTCCAGTCCGACCTGTCAGTGGTGCTGAACATAACCGACACGACGGCCGTCACGCTGACGGTCGTCCTGCGCGGAACCAACATCACTTCGACGGTCCTGCCCGGCGCCAACGGGACGTGGGAAATCCCGCTTGGCGGCCAAGGCGAGGGCGCGGCGGACCTGTTCATCTCAGCTACCGACGCCGCCGGAAACAGCGCGACGCTCAACGTCATCTTCACCGTCGACGACACGGCCCCCCTCCTGCCCGGCAGCCTCGTGTGGATGGGCGGGGACGAAGACACCAACTTCACGTTCAACGCGGTCGTGATCGACGGGTACGCCCCGCAGGATGCACTCACCTACATGTGGACCTTCGACTCCGCGGGGCCCTTCCTTTCAAACATCACGCTCGGCGGGAACAACGCGACCTGGGTCTTCTCGGATCCCGGCAACTACAGCCTCAGCCTGAATGTCACCGACCCCGCCGGCAACCAGAACAACACGACTTACAACCTCAATATCTTCGACATTACTCCGCCCAATGTTTCTCTCCCGACGACGCTCATCGATTGGGTGGAGGACGTGGAGCTGTTCATCTCCCAGAACTCCACCGACAACTCGAACGGGACGCTGACCTGGACGTGGAGCGCTCCCTCGGCGAATCTGACCTCGGTGGGCCCCAATATTACATGGATATTCCCGACGCCGGGCGTCTATAACATCACGCTCCTGGTCACCGACCCCGATGGCAACCAGGCCACCGGCTTCGTAATCGTGGACGTGGCGGACGTTACGCCCCCTGAGATCGAGATCAACGGTCCCAACGTCGTGGACCTGCTCCAGCCCGCGAACTTCTCCGTTAACGTCACGGACAACGACCCGCGCACTTCGGACGCGAACTGGACGATCCTCTGGGAGTTCACCAACGCCACAAGGACGTTCACGGAGACAGGTCGGAACGCGACGTTCACGACGGCCGCCAAGCAGGCGGTGACGGTCAAGGTGACCGTGACCGACGCCTCTGGAAACACTGCTTCGATCAGCCAGCCACTCGAGATCAATGTGCCCCCGCTGGTTGTGGGGGGCGGCCCGCCGACCGCCCGCCAATGCCACCGCGGCGCCGGCGGCGCCGG
>CBEUCC010000015.1:0-33148 GCA_965541515.1 uncultured Thermoplasmata archaeon | reverse complement strand
CGTTGACCTTGAGGGTGACCCCCTGTTCCACCTCGCCCGTGACAGTGACGACGGCACGGTTCGTGGAGGAGCCATTGACGGGGCCCAGGATCACCAGGTGCGGGGGGATGGTGTCAAGCGTGATGGTGCGCGAGGCCACGTTCGTGTTGCCCGCGCCGTCGGTCGCGATCACGGAGACCTGGTTCGGGCCCTCCGTAAGGTTGTAGATCACAAGGGAGAATAGGCCGCCGATGCCCAACTGGGTACCCATGTCCGCCCCGTTGAATGTGACTCGGAAAACGCTGAGCGGGTTCAACTCCTGCACCTGGCCACCCACGCTGATGGACGTGGAGTTCTGCGTCAGGTCCCCCGAAGGGGAAGTGAAGTAGATCTCCGGGGCGACGGTGTCGATGACGATCCCGGTGATCACGACCTCTTTGAACCCCGTGGAGTAGTTGCCAAACGTAATCGCCCACCGTGCGCGGTCCCACGCGTGGAGCGTGATATTGTAATCCCCGTCGTCGGAGAAGGTGAGTCGGGTCTCCCACGTGCCCTGCTGGCGGTCAAACGTCGAGACGTTCTGGAAGTTGACCCCGTCCGCGGAGATCTGCACACCGGCCACGCCGGTCGTCGTGTCGCGGACCCGCCCCTTGACCACAACCTCGCGCGCCCGGATCTGGGAGTTGTCAAACGGGGTGCTGTAGGTCAGGACAGGCAGCTCCGGGTCGATGATGGTCACGTTGCCGTAGTAGGGCCGCGTGAAGGGGATTTGGACGCCCGGGAGGTCCCCACTCCCCTGCCGGAAAACCGGCGTCAGGTTGGCGTACTCATCTTGGATGCTCACGGTCCGCCTCCACATCGGCACGCTCGCGTTGTCGACACGCCCCCCGACGAAAGGCAAGGTCGTGAGCGTCTGGACGTTGAAGGGCCCGCGCCACTGCAGGTACAGGTTTCCGTTCGGGATCAGCAGCCCGCCGTCCCCCTGCCACTGCACGCGTCGGCCGCCGAACTGCTGGAAGGCTTTCACCTCTCCGTTCGTCGATACGGTGGCCGACAGGGGGTAAACATCGCAGTCCACGAGCCGCGCCGTGCACTCCTGGCACGAGACCGCGGTCCCGGCGCCCGACAGGTTCGAATTGTAAATCGAGACCGTCGAGCGACGGAGGTAGATGCCGATGTTGTCCGTCATGTTCGTGATCAGCAAATTGTCGAGGTTGAAGATCCACAGGGGGGCGGTGGGGTTGTAGTTGAAACGGAGCGCCTGGATCGTCCGAGTCCCGTTGCCGTACACCGTGATGTTCCCGAAGGTCTGGGTCGACATCGTAGCCGAGTTGATCTGCCAGTACGCGCCGTACCCGGATGCGAAGTCCGCACCGGGCCGGTCGAAAATGTTCGAGTCGAAAACCGGGTCGATCGTCCCCAGGAGCGAGTTCGCGTAGACATACAAGCCGTTGCCGTCGCTGATGGACACGCGGTTGCCGACGATGATGTATGTGGAGTTCAGCGGGTTTGACCCGTAATTCTCATAGATGCGCATCCCGTGCGAGATGTTCGAGATGTCGTTGCGGGCCATCGTTAGCGTCGAGGCGACGGTCGAACCACTGTTGTAGAGCGTTATCCCCGGGTACATCTGGGCCCCGGCTAGCGTCCACGACTGGTTGTACACCCGGTTGTCCTCGACGCGGACGACCAGGCCCCCGCCCGTGAGTGAAACGGCCCGGACGTCAATGGCCCCCCGGGTGGCGAGGTCTCCCGAGCAGCAGGTCGAGTTGAAGACGCCGGCGGTGAGGCTGACCGTGTTGTTGTGGACCTCGATGTTTGCGCCGCCAGAGAGGGTAGTTAGCGACACCGTGATGGGCGCAAGGATCTCAATGAATGTGGTGTGGTGGACACTGATCGAGGGGGCTCCGGAGGAACCGGTGTCCTGGACATAGAGCCCTTGGCCACCGCCCGTCGCGTAGGCGAGGGTGCTGGAGACGACGGTGATCCCGTGGGGCGCGGGCACGTTGATGAACTGCGCGGACACGGCCGTCCCCGTCCCGCCGGTGACGGAGAGCTGGTTGAGGACCATGCTCGCGCCGACGCCGACGCTTGCCACCGTGAACCGCACCCCGTGGACGAAGGTGCCGTTGACCGCAAACGGGCCAATGTCAACCGCGGGCGCCGCGCCGGGGAAGGCGGCGTCGAGGTAGAACTCGACGGGCACGACCGCGTTGCTGACCCAGCCGCCGGAGATCGACACATCGCCGGTGTTCTTGTACAGCATCCCCCACGAAATGACCCGGTAGTAGTTGTGTGTAACATTGACCGGGCCCGGGATCGTGAAGGAGGCGCTCGGCGCACCGATGAGCCCCACATCCGTGGTGGTGGCAAGCCGCAGGGAGGGCGCGCCACCCATCGCCACGAGCCCCGACGAGACGAGGTAGAGGTGGGACACCGCGTTGGTTGCCCCCATCGTCCCTACATCAGTCGCGTTGGCCGACCCGTCCAGGCCGCACCGGTCGACGCGGTTCGTGTCGAGGTCGGGCGCGCCGCCCGAGACCACAATGCACGAGGCCAGCGCGCGCCAATTGCTGGTCTGCGTGCCCGAGGAGAACGAACTCGAGACCATGTAGGCGAGGTAGCGCGAGGAGTGGATGTGGTTGGCGACGACCCGGGGTGACGCGTCCTCGATATAGAGGAGCACACCGTCCCCGTCGTGGATGGTGGAGTTGCCGATGACCGCCTGACTCGTGTAGAGTTGTACACCGCCCCGGAGGCTAGCAAAATCGGTGCCGGCCGGGGTCCCGGAGGCGCCCGGGTCGGAGCCCACGCCCGCGGTACCCGAGACATCCGAGCTCTCCATGACGAAGCTGGCCGTCGAGTTGACAAGGAAAAGGTAGGGGTCGGCGCCCGGCACCGTGCGGACCGTGACTCGCACCAGCAAGGCCGAGCCGTCCACGTGGAGCCCGTAGCCCGGCTGCCCGGTCCCGTTGAACTCCAGGACGACGTCCGTCCAGTCGAGGAACCCCGAACCGGCCACAACCACGCTGCCCGTGATCGTGATCGTCTCGTTCGAGCGTGCGTCCGTGCCGGTTACGACGAGGTCGCCGGTGATTTCGGTGGCGGCCGCGGGCGCGGAGGCGAAAAAGGCCGCCGCCAAAGCAGCTAGAGCCAGGAGAGCCATACGACGAAGATTCATCGGACGCCCAACTTGCTCGTGAGCGGGAGCCGCCGTATTTAAGTTTGTGGATCGCGGGCGGGAGGTGGTACGCGCTTGGACGAACAGTTCGGGACGAGCCGTCGGGGTCAGTCCCTGCGCCGGCCGAGCCGGAGAAGGGCAAACGTCCCTACGACGCCAATTATGAGCATAGCTGGCAGAAGCGCGTACGAGGCCTCGCCAATGCCAAAGAGGCCTTCTGGGGTCTCGGGCGGCGGCGTGCGCTCGAGCGTGTGGATCGACGTGGCCGTGTTTCCGGCCGAGTCAGTCGCCGTGATGGTGAGCGTGTTGTCGCCCATGTTCAGCGGCAGCAGAATGGAGAAGTCCCCATATGCGTCCACGGCCACCGGCTTGTCGTTGACCAGGAGATGGACGGCCCCTTCCACGTTGCCGGCCACCGGGTAGGCACCAAGCTGCGTGGTGAGCTTCGTCTGTGGCAGGTTGACCGAGAGCGCCGGCGGAACCGTGTCTCGGAACACCAGGATTCGGTACTCCTGGCGGTTGCCGGCCGAGTCCACCGCGATGACCTCGATCTCGTTCTCGCCCTCCAGCAGCGACACGCGTTCGTCGATGATTCCCTCCGACGACAGGACCGGGACTCCGTCGACCGTAACGGTGGCCTCGCCGGTCCACGAGCCGCTCACCGAGACGGTGGTGGTCGTCACGAGGGCCCCGTAGGCCGGGGCGGTGACCGACAGCGATGGGGGGTCGGTGTCGACGATGACAACGACGTGGGTGTCCCCCGGGTTTCCGGCGGCGTCCCACGCCTGGATGCGGATGGTGTTGAACCCCTCGTCCAGCCGCACGACCCGCGAGAACGCGCCCTTGTTCGTCTCGAGCGGCGCCCCGTCGATGTAGACGACGGAAATCGTCGCCTCGACAGTCCCCCGGACCTCGACGTCGCGCTGGTTGGTCACGAAGTCCGGCGTCGGGTGCTCGACGACGATGCTCGGCGCCACGGTGTCGAAGAACACTGCGCGCGTGAGCGAGTTCTTGTTGCCCGCGAGGTCGTCCGCCTCGACCCGCAGGGTGTTGATACCCTCGGTAAGGCTGTACTGGACGCTGAAAACGCCTCCCGAGACCGTGACCGGAACGCCATTTAGCAGGAGGCTCACATCGGTCTCCGTGACACCCGCGACGGTGATGGTCGGCCGGTTGGTCGCGAAGTTCTCGGGTGGTGAACTCAGGTAGATGGACGGCCGGAGCGTGTCCGAGACGATGGCGAACTCGACCTGGTGCCGGTTGGCCACCGCGTCGACGGCAAGGAGAGTGTAGACGTTGAACCCCTCCTGCAGCAGCAGTTGCTTGCTGAACTGGCTCCCGGTGACGAGGACGACCTCGCCGTTGAGCGTCAGTTGCGCGTCACCCGGCGCGGTCCCGCGCAGGAGCACCGAGGTCGCATTGGTGTAGAGCGGCTGGCCGGGCGAGGTGGGCAGCACCGGCTGCCACACCTCGAAGACGGGGGGCTGCGTGTCGATGAGCACACCCGAGATGTTCAGGCTTGCCTTGCCGCCCGCCCGGTCCACCGACCGAACCCAGATCGAGTGGACGCCGTCATCCAAGGTGAGGGTCGCACGCCACTCGGGCAGCGTTCCCCCCGCCTGGATCCATGTGTCGCCTCCGTCGAGGGAGTACTCGACGTAGTCGACCCCCGCCCCCACGTCGTATGCGTTGCCCGCCATCGCAATGGCGGATGAATTGAACCGCGCCCCGTCCAACGGGTAGAACACCGCGAGCGAGGGTGGGAAGGGGTCCTCGATCTCGAGCTCTATGCGCGTCGTCGCGTTGAACGAAAAGACGAAGGGGTCGGAGATGGTGCCGTTTGCAAAGACCCGGAAGCTCAACGGCGAATTGACCACCGTCCCGCCGCTGCCACCCGTGAACTTCTGGAAACCGACGAGCCACCGCTCCGGCGTCGAGCCGTTGGCGTCCAGCGACTCCGCGAAGATTACGACATCCTGGGGGCTCGTCACCATCCCGAGTGCGTAGGAGACCGGCGCCCGGTTGGGCCAGAGCACGGTGGCTTGGAAGATCCAGTAAGACGTGATCGTCGAGCCGCCGTACCCGTAGTCACGGATCTGCGTGCTAGTGATGGTGCAGTTGTAGAGGTCCACCTTTGTGCCATAGTAGGACAACTGGATGGCCGTCGGCATCTCGGAGCTCGGCGGGAACGTGGTGTTGTAGACCTTAATCGCCCCGCCGTTGGACGACCAGTCGACCTGGATGGCCGGGACACCCGTAGAGTAGCGGGGTGTTCCGAAGATCAGGTGCTCGAACGTGGCGATGCCCGAGCCGATGAGTTGGATGTCGTAGTAGTTGTAGATCATCGTGGCGTTGTGGACGTTTACCCCATTGCCCACGACGATGCCGACCCGCGGCAGGCCCGCGCCGACTGTGTGGTTGCCAATCGTCACGTGGTTGACCACCGCATTGCCACCCTGGCCGGCAATCCCCGAGTCGAAGTTGTTGTTGATGCTTATCCCCGTGTAATTGCCGCCGGCAGCCGACAGCATCAGGCCGGCCGAGTGCGTGTAGGGGTTGCTCTGCTGGTCGTACGGGTAGCGGTAGACATACACGCGCGGGTTCGAAGCCTGCGCTTGGCGGAAGCCGGCGTTGTCGATCCACGAGTTGCGCTCGATGACACCACCCGTGACCTCCGCAGACGCGGAATCGACCTTGAGGCCGTACCCCAGGAACGTCTCGTAGACGTAGACGTACGAGCACTGCGCGGGGTCGAACGACGCGGCATACTGCGCCCAGACGTCGGGAGCGGAGGAGGCCTGCCCGTTGTCGACGATAACGTTGTTCGTCATCGTCGGGTGGCTGCCGTTGATGACATACACCCCTACGGCCTCCCAGAGGGAGTTGAGGCGGCATGTCCACGGGGAGGACGTGGAGATCTCCACGAACTGCGAGAGCTGGATGCGGTTGTTGTGTAGGGTGGGCGTGCCCGATGCGACCAGGACGTTCCCGCGCGTCCCGAATTGGATCGTCGAGTTCGAGATCGTGACGTTGGAGGAGTAGATCTGGACGCCGAAGGCCCGCGTCTGGTTGGACCCCCACATGTACTGGATCTGCGCCCCGTCAATGGTGGCGGCGCCGTGGATCTCGAAGCGGAAGGTGTTGGCCGGCGAGGCCGGCTGGAGGATGCCGCCCTGGACATTCAGCGTCCCGCCGGGCAGTACGGTGATCCCGAAGAGACCGGGCGCGGTGGAGGCGACCTGGAGGTTGACGCTGTTCAGGTCAAGCACGACGCCGGCGGGCACGATCACGTTCCCGTTCACCGTGACGCTCTGGCCGGAGAGCGTCGTCGAGGTAGCGACGTACCAATCGCCGTTGGCCGGCGGGGGCGTCTGCCCAGACGCGGTGCCCGCGGCGGCAAGTGCAAGGACGAAGGCGGCGCCAAGGAGCACCAGCGCGGCACGGGTGCGCCGGCCGGGTGCAATTCCCTTTGCCGTCCGGGCTTCCCGATGGGTCCCCATCCTGCACCGACCGTTCCACATCCACAACGCCATTTAAGCGTTCTTAGTCTGGCCCTGGGTGGCCGGGTTGTCCGCTCAGGCGCGCCGGCGCTGCCGGCCGAGCCAAGCCACGCCCGCGAGCATGGCCAGCGTGGCCAGCGCTGCCGGCGCTCCCAACCCGGGCAGTCCGCCATCGCCCTGCGTCGCCGAACCTTCACCGGACGTCTGGAATGTGTAGGTCACCGTGTCGATCACGTTGCCCGCCAAGTCCCGGGCGACCACCACGACGGTGTAGTCAGCGCCCTCCGCCAGGGGGGCATCGGGCGTGAGCTTCGCGTTCCGGCCGCCCGGGTCGAGCGTGACCGTGCCGGACACCTCCGCGTCGCTCGCGTCCCGCAAGGTCAGGGATAGCGAGGTGGCCTCGACGGGCTCGTTGAACGTAATCTCCACGCGCGTCCGCGGGTCGACGCTGTTCGCGTTCTCCGCGGGCGTCCGCCCGGTCACGAGTGGCTTGTCCGTGTCGAGGGTGATGTGCATCACTGTGGACTCGGCGCTCGTCTTGTACTGGGGCGCGACCGCCGGGTCAATGTCGACCGTCTTTGCCGTGATGGCGTTCTCGCCGGGACCCAGGTAGACCTCGACACTGAAGTGCCCTGAGCTGTCCACCCTCGCGGTCTCCCGCAGGTTCCCCCTGATGAAGACCTGCACCTCGGCTCCCGGCTGGGCGCTTCCCGTGAGGGTGATGGCAACGGAGTTCGTTACCGTGGGGTGGGTGTCGAAGGTGGGCGCGTCCGGCGGGATCGAGTCCTGGGGGACTCCCACCACGCGCGGCCCTCGCGGCGACTCGTTGGGGACCTCGTCGAAGGCGGCCACCTCGTAGGAGTAGCTAAGGCCGTTGGTGAGGCCCTCCTGGGTCCATGTGGTGACGCCCGGGCCCACCGTTGCTGCCAGCTGGAACCCGCCACCGGACTGCGGGTCGAGGAAGTAGATGTTGTACCCGGCAAGGTCGGTGTCGGCAGGGGCCGTCCACGTAATGGTGAGCACCCTCCCGGCCGGGACGATGGACACACTGATGTCGGGCGGCTCGCCCGGGCGCAGGGTGTCGGCGGGCGTGGCGGTCAGCGTGTTGGAGGGCTGGCCGAGCCGTCCACCGATGTCGAACCCAGCGATTCGGAATTCGTACGGCTGCCCGTCCGTGAGACCGCTAATGTCAACCGAGCGCACCGCGCCCATGAGTTGGAGTACCTCCACCCACGGGCCCCCCTCCCTGGTGTAGACCCGGAACCCGTCGATGTCGTCGTCGCCTGCGATCCACTCGAGGAACACGGTGTTCCCGCTGGCCACCGGCGTGGCAGACGTGAGAACGGGGGCAAACGGCGGCTGCGTGTCGAGCGTGGTCACGGCCACGATCGCGCTGAATGGGGAGCGGTGCGCGACCTTGTCGATCGCTTGCACGGCAACGTAGTACGTGTTGTCGCGGTTGAGCCCCGTGATGGTGAGCGAGGTCTGGTTCGTCCCACCGAAGATCGTGAACAATGACGTGTCGTTGATCGTCCCAAAGAAGACGTCGTACGACACCGTGTCCACGAGGTTCGCGTCCCACTGGACCTGGATCCCGGTGCCGGACGGGGCCGCCTGGGCCACCACGTTCTGCGGTGTCGACGGAGGCGTGAGGTCGTTGATGGTCATCGAGAGCTCCCCCGTAAGCGACGAGAACAAGCCCGCCGGGTCGACGGCGCGCACACGGTAGGTGTAGGTGACTTCCTCGGAGAGGCCCGGATCCGTGTAGGTCAGGCCCGGGTGGGGCACCGTCGTCAGGAGCGAGAAGTTGGTCTCGGCGCCCGCCCGCCGGAGCACCTCGTAGGCCACCGTGTCTACGCTGTTTGGGGTCCAGCCCAAGCGGGCGGAGTGGTTCGACGGGTTGGGGATGAGCGAGAAGTTGGTCGGCATCGCCGGTGCGATGATGTCCTGCGGGACGGCCGAGACGATGGCCGAGGGCGGGCCCGTGAGCCCCGCGAGCGGGTCCGTTTCGGTGAGATAGAACCAGTAGCGGACGCCGTCCGTCAGCCCCCCCACGGTGTAGCTCGTGCGCGGCAGCGTCTGGTTGCCAACGGGTTGCCACGTGCCCGAGGCGTTCGACCAGATGGTGAAAAGCGTCCCATCGGTCGCGTGCAGGTCCCAATCGAGGGTCAGTGACCGGCCTTCGGGCGGCGCGGTCACGCGGACGCCAACCGGAGTGAGCACGAGCGAGATCCGGACGCTGATGTCACTCACGAAGATGGCGCCGCCGCCCGAGAAGTTGAATGAAATTGGAACACGCACGTTCCCTGAGGCGTCGGCGTCGCCGGCGTGGGCCACGAGGTAGGCCTGGATGGGGGGTCCAAGGCCAAGCACCGTGGTGTTCCCCTTCAGGTTGCCTGTGAGCGTCCATACGGGCTCATCTCCCACGTAGACCGTCACGTCCCGCGGTGTGAAGTCGGAACCGCCATAGTGGGAACGCACCGACCCCGGGACGGTCGTCCCGTTGATGCCTGTGGCTAGGTTGACCGCGAAGTCGTCGTACCCGTCTGCGTTCCCGTCGCCGAGCGACGACACGCGCCACCCGTAGCTCTCGGCAAGGCCCGTCGAGTTCACATCGACGATGAGCGCCGCACCTTGCGAGAAGTTCCCTTCCGTGTACACGTAGATGCGGCCGTCGAAGTTGTTGTACTGGTTGGCCCCAACGACGAGGTCCTCGATACCGTCCCCGTCGATGTCGCCGACGGTCTCGGCGCCCACGCCGTACTGCTCGCTCGTGGTCGTCTCCGGGATCATGTCGATCGCGGAGGTCGTGTTGTAGGCCGCGTTGCCCACACCCGCAAAGATGGAGACGCCGCCCGTGCCGCCGCGCAGCGGCGCGCCCACGACGAGGTCGGGCGCGGAGTTGCCGACGAGGTCGACGCCCCCGCTGATTGCGTAGCCAGCGTACTCGCCGCTGGTCCCGTTGTACTCCCAGCGCTGGTGGAGGTTCCAGGAGGCGTTCTCACCCTCAATGACGGTGACACGCCCGGAGGACAAGCTCGCGAGCGGCCCACCGACGGCAAACTCGTCGGCCCCGTCCCCGTCGGTGTCGCCCAGGGTGTAGAGCATGTACCCGAACACGGCGTCCCCGGTGGAGCCGTTCATGTAGGTCACGGCCCCCGTGTTCAGTCCGGAGGGCCCGCCCCACATGACGGCGATGCGCCCCATGTTGCCGTTGATCGTGGGCTGGTACGAGGGGTTCCCCACGACCAGGTCCTGGAACCCGTCCCCGTTGAGGTCGAGGTCCCCGGCAAAGTCCCACCCGTAGGTGGTGCCGTTGCCGGCGTCGAGCGTTATGTTTAGCGAGGGGGACGAGGGCAAGCCCCCGTTGCTGCCGTAGAAGAGGTAGAACGTCTCGCCGGCCATCATGCTCGGGTTGCCCTCTCCGACCACGAGGTCGTCGATCCCGTCAGCGTTGTAGTCGCCGTGGGCTAGGGAAAAGCCAAACCCGCGGCTCACAGCGCCCATCGCGGTCCAGTTGGCCGACGGCCCGTACCCGCCGGGGCCGCCCCAGAGGACGTCCACCCGGCCTGCACGGCCGAAAGAGGGGAAGTCCGCGCCGATTGCGAGGTCGGGGTAGCTGTCGTTGTTGTAGTCCCCGTAGCCGTGGATGGCCTGGCCGTAGTTCTCGCCGCTACGGGTCGCCCCCCCCCAGCCCGAGAGGTTGGTGAAGTCGATGGAGGCCCTGCCCGATACGTTGAGGGAGCCGCCCACCACAGCGGTGGAGACGTTGAGCGGCAGGTACAGTGTCTCGTTCGAACTCGTCCGACCGGCCGCGAGCCGGACTTCGAACGAGTCGACCGTTTGCCCGACGAACTCCCCCGTGTCGATGATCCGGTAGGCCTCCGCGGGCTGCGTGGTGGCAAGGCCCGGGAGGAGGGTCGAGAGGAGGAACCCGGCGAAGACGGCATAGGCGAACATTGTCAGGCTATTGGTCTTGCGCTGGCTATTCATCAGGGCACCCGTCCGCTGATCAGGACGGGGTTATATAAGTCATGTCGGGTAGGGGCGCAATTGGTCTTCCGTTGGCACGGCCCGTTCAGGCTCTGGCACGGCCCGAGGGCGCTACGGGGGGACGCGGCCCTTGGACGGGCAGAATCCGCGAGAGTTTTAATTAGCGCCAGCGGGTAGCCCGCCACCTCAGGAAGTGCGTTCGGGTGCCCCTTGACCTCAACCTCGCGAGCCTGCGCAGAGGCACCGACCTTCTCAAGCGCGGCTTTGCCGCCATGCAGAAGGGAGGTGTCGTGATGGACGTGACCGACGCCGCCCAGGCGCGGGTGGCCGAGGAGGCGGGCGCGGTCGCGGTGATGGGCCTCGAGCGGGTGCCTGCCGACATCCGCGCCCAGGGCGGTGTCGCCCGGATGGCCGACCCCCACAAGATTCTGGAGATCATCGACGCGGTGACCATCCCCGTGATGGCGAAGTGCCGCATCGGGCACTTCGCAGAGGCGCAAGTGCTGCAGGAGCTCGGTGTCGACATGATCGACGAGTCGGAGGTGCTCACGCCAGCCGACCCACACTACCACGTGGACAAGGGGCCCTTCACCGTGCCCTTCGTGTGCGGCGCCCGCGACCTCGGCGAGGCACTGCGGCGCGTCGGGGAGGGGGCCGCGATGATCCGGACCAAGGGGGAAGCGGGCACGGGCAATGTGGTCGAGGCCGTGCGCCACCACCACGCCGTGGCCGGTTCGATCCGTTCGCTACATGGAAAGACCGGACAGGAATTGCGCGAGGCGGCCAAGGAGATGCGTGCGCCGGCAGACCTCATCGCGGAGACCGCGAAGCTCCAGCGGCTGCCCGTCGTCAATTTCGCGGCCGGCGGGATTGCCACGCCGGCCGACGCGGCGCTGATGATGCAGCTTGGCGTCGACGGCGTGTTCGTCGGGTCGGGGATCTTCAAGAGCCAGGACCCGCCCAAGCGCGCCAAGGCGGTCGTCGAGGCGGTGCACAACTTCGACGACCCGAAGGTGCTCGCCGAAATCTCGCAGGGGCTCGGCGAGGCGATGGCGGGGATCGAGATCGCCTCGATCCCCAAGGACCAGCGGTTGCAGGAGCGCGGCTGGTAGGCCAGACCGACACGGGGCGAGCCCTACTCTTCCTCCCCCTGGCGGGTGTCGCGCCAGTCGGGGTCGCCGGCACCGGTGTTCTCCGGCGCAGGTCGTCGGCTCCGGATCGCCTGGTACGCCGCAAAGCCGAGCGCCCCGGCGATGACTGCCACGCTCGCGAACGCGATCATGAGGAGCTCGGCCGCCGATGGGACGCCTGGTGCGGTGTAGGGGTCGACGTGGACGTTGGCCTGGAGCGTCAGGCTGTCTCGGCCGTCCGAGAGGGTCACGACCACCACGTAGTCGCCCGGGGTCGCATACACATGGCTCGTCTTGGTCCCGGTCGCCCGCTGCCCGTCACCAAACTGCCACTCGACCGTGACGGGGTCGCCGTCGGCGTCGATGAGGTTCAGCGCCTCGAACGCGAGTTCGCGGCCGGCCTCGCCGCGCTCGGGTGCGCTAAGCGAAGCCTGGGGCGCCTTGTTGTGCGGGAGCACCGTGACATTCACCGTTACGCGCGTGATGAATCCCCCGTCCGAGGCCGAGAAGACGAACAAGTAGGTGCCTTCGGACCTCCGGGGCGCCTCCCAGCCGGTGATCGTGGCGCCGGGTGGTCCGGACTCCAGGAGCACCGTGGGCGTCGTTCCGTCCGGGTCGAACGCGCGGGGGTCAAACGTGATCACGCCGCCCTCCAGGACGGACGTGTTGCTGCGCACCGTGAGCACCGGGGGGTCCGACTTTGCCGCGACGACGATGGTGAGGTTGAACGAGGTGTGGCCCCCGTAGGAGTCCGAGACCGTCACCGGCAATTCGGTCATCCCGAAGAAGTCGGGGTCGGGCTCCAGCTCTACCGACGAGCCGTTGAGCGTCGCGCGGACCGACTCGGCGTCGCCGATGGTTGCGGTCAGGGTCCCGCCGGGTCCGGTGGGCGCGAAGTGGAGCAGGAGGTCCAGGTCGAACGTGGTGGCCTTGTCCTCATCGATGACGATCGCCGGGTAGTCAGCGATCCTCAGCGGTGGGAGCGGGTTGGTCACGTTGAATGTCACCTGAGCGGCCGGCCCCCACGCCCTGCCATCGAACGCGCGGACACGGAGTTCATGCGGACCATTCTGAACCGAGAGCGTTTCGAGGGCCAGGCTCCACGTGTTGGTGCCAGCGACCGTTTGCCAGGGCCCCCCGTCGATGGAGAGGTGGACCGCCACCACCGTGTCGTTGATGTCGGGGTCGCCTGCAAGGCCGGAGAGCAGGTAGGTACCGCCGATCCGCTCTTGGGAGCCAGGGCTCACGATCACGGTCGTCGGTGGGGAGTCGATCGCCAGCGTCGCGTTTACACGCCGGTAGCCCGGCGCCGTTGCGGTGGCTGTCCACGCCATAGTGGAATTGCCCGTGGCGACTTCGAACCGGGCAGCACCCGACGCATCGGTCCGCCCCCACCCGCGCAGGTCGCCCCATTCGTCCAGTAGGGCGACGGTAGCATTGGCCACGGGCGTGCCGGCCGCGGTAACGACATACGTGACGTTGGCGCGGGTATTTGGCGGGACGGCCCCAGGCCCGTCGAGCGCTAGGGACTGGGGGGAGCCGGCCCACAGGGACGAGGCCGGGTCACCAAGAAGCGTCAGTCCGGCGACGATCGAGCGGAGCCGCGTGTCGTTGGGGTCGAACGCCGGCCCGAGAGCCGCCTCTGCCTGGGCAACGAATCGCGCGCGCGCGCCGTCCAGCGCCTCGCCGACGGTCCCGGTGGAGGCGAGGAGCTCCTCCACCACCAGCGACGCCATCGTCCACCCGCCAAGCGTATCGCCCGGGCCAGCGCCGAACGCCGTGGGACCCGCGAACCCGATAGCCATCGCCGCGCCGCCGCCCGGCGCAAGCACCGCGCGCTCGATCGAGAAATCGTTGGCTAGGGAGAAATTCGCGCTTGACCCGAACGCCGCTACCGCGACCGGCAGCTTCGCGCCGTTGCCAAGGCCGTCAAGCGCGATGGGCCGCGCGACGGGCTGGAATACCGCGCTCGACCCGTCGCCTGCGTACTCGGTCCCCGGACCGCCTGCGAGCGGGTTGTCGCGGCCCGGCACGACCACGACGGCGGCGCCCCCTTCCCACTCCGCGAGCAGCTGCGCCTCCGACAGGTTGTCGGACGATGCGACAAACGGCAAGGGCCATTCGGGGTAGTCGGCCAGCGCGACCGTCGAAAGGCCGCGGCCGGCGGCCGCGCCCATGGCCGGGGCAAACACCACGGACGCGTCGAACGCGGGGCGGTCATCGGGCGCCCACCCGCCGGGCGGCGAGGCGACCGGCAGCGCGAAGACTGCCCGGTCCAACCACGGACCGGCCTGGGGCCTTGCCTCCCATTCGAGCAGGCGTCCGAGGTAGTCCGAAAGCTCGGTCTCGGTGCCGACCGGGATCCGCCCGACGTGCAAGTCGGGCGCGAGCACCCACTCATCGTCGGAGATGCCATCCCACGGGTCGCCCCCCGGGTACTCGTCACCGTAGTCGCACTCGTTCAGGAAGTCCGACGCGGTCACGCCATAGAAGAAGTCTGACACAAACGACCGCGCGTAGTTCGGGAGAGAGGACCCGGCCGAGCGGTTGGCTACCTGCAGCACCCGCGTCGGGACCACCGGGTCGTCTCCGACAAGAAGGAGGAACTCGAAGTGCGCGTCGGCGGCCTTGCGGACCGTGATGTACTGGTGGATCGCGTCGGAAAGGTCACGGGCGCCGACAGACGTCTGGTAGTTAACCAGGTGCGAGATGGTGACGATGTCGGTGCGAAGGCCCTGGGACTCGCGCCACGCCTTGAGCGCCAGCAATTCGTCCTGGAAGCTGTCGGGAGCGATGATGATCTCGAGCGGCGCAAGCGCGGCGCGCTCGGCGGTGGCTCCCGGCAGTGTGGCCGGGACGAGCGCCACATTAATCATGAGTAGCAGGACGGCAAGGGAAGCGCGCGAGCGGGCGGCGGGCCGATCCATCAGGCGGACGAGCGCGCCCCCGGGGCAATAAACCCGTCGCGGCGGTCGACCTACAAGCGCTCCGCTCGCCCCCTCGGCGGCTAGCCGTAGACCGCGAGCGCCGCCACAGCCGCGGCAACATTGACGAGCAGGTGCCCCACCATCAGGCCCGCGACGTTCTTCCAGCGCGCGTAGGCCCATCCGGTCGCCACCCCTGCAGCCACGAGAAACACGGCCGCGCCGGCCTCGCCGAGCACGTCACGGAGCCACAGCCACTCGACGATGTGCCCCACTGTCCATGCCACAAGCTGCAGGCCCTGCCCGGCACGCGGCCCCCACAGGGCCTCGCATTCGTGCTGCACGATTCGTTTCGTGAAGTAGTCCACGGCCCCTACATGCATGAAGGTGGCAAACGCCCAAAGCAGGCCGCCGGGTACGGCGAATGCGAGCGTCGGCAGCGCCGCGAAATACGCAGGCGGCGCGCCCGGGAGAGCTGCGACAACCCAAACGGCAAAGGGCGCGTAGACCGCTGCCGAGAGCACAAACCCGCGGTCGAGCGCACCCCACTTCGCGGGCTCGCCCCACCACCAGAGAGCGACCGCCGGCAGGACGAGGAAAGGAACACCCACGACGACTGCGTCGGGCAGCGGCTGCCCGAGCACCGCGGACAGCCCCTGGAACGCCCCATACCCGAGCGCCCCCGCGACGGAGAGCGCCACGAGTCGCGCGAGACGGTCGTCCCTCGAGGTCTGGCGCTCGCCGACCTTGGTTGTTCCTGTCGGAGAAACCCCCCCGTCGCGCCGACCGCAATGGCGAAGGGCCACGCTAAAGCCATGGGGGTTGCGCCCACGGGTCTTCCCGACAGTCTGTCGACCGGTCAAGCGCACCCGCGAAGAAACTAATATGTAGCCCGCGGTGTGATTGAGCGCGAGCATTTCCGTGAAGATTTGCTGGCCAGCGGAGGTTCCTCCACGTGCTTAACTCGGCGCGGGCTTGGGACTACGCCACCTACGGCCCGATTTCGGCGGCGGCGCTCTCGGCGGGTGGCGAGTACCTCGTCGCCGGCAGCCAAGACGGCAACCTCTACGCGTTCTCGCGCGAGGGCGAGTTGCTCTGGTCCCAGAGCCTGGGCGCGCCGATCGGCCGGCTCGCCTACAGCGCCAACGGCAACTACTTGGCGGCGGCCACTGCGACGCACGGTGAGACGCTTATCAATTTCTACGGCATCAACGGCGCGCTCCTGTGGAGCCGCAAGGTCGGCAAGCCGGTGCGCGGATTGGGGATCTCCGACGACGGGGGGATCGTCGCCATGGGGTCGGACAACCGGAACATCTACGTCGTCAACTACGAGGGCAGCCTGATCTTCAACCACCGTCTCGGCGGCGAAGTCCCGACGGTCGACCTCACGCGGGACTCGCGCTTGATCTACGCCGGCTGCTACGACGCGTTCGTCTACTGCTTTGACCTGCAGGGGCGCGGCCTGTGGAACTACAAGACGACGGGGCCGGTCGAGAAGGTCATCGCAACACGCGCCGGCGATGTCGTGTACGCCGTCTCGGCGGACAAGCGGCTGTACCAGTTGAACAAGTCGGGCTCAATGATCTCGAACCAGCGGTTCGACGAGACGCCCAACATCATCGCGATTGACGAGACGGCGCGGACCATGATCCTCGCGCTGGGGACCGACCTGCTGCTGCTCCACCACAAGGACACCGCCGTCCACAAGAGGCTCCGCTTGGAGGGGCGAGTCGTCGAGGTCGCCGTCTCCGAGAACGGCGAGCACATCGCGTGCTTCACGACCGCAAGTATCGTGCACTTCTTCGACCGCGAACTGAACGAGCTGTGGGTGAGCGAGTTGCCCCAGCGCCCGACGGGGATCGCCATTTCGCACAAGGGCCACTACGTTGCAGTCGGCTGCAACGACAAGCGCGTGTACATGCTCGACAGCAAGGAGCACTACCGCAAGACCCTGCAGGCCGTGACCGAGGCCATCGGGGAGGCCAAGTCCTCGGGGATGATCGTGCTGGAGGCCGAGGTGCTGGCGCAGAAAGCGGAGCAGGAACTCGAGGAGGAGGCATTCTCCTCGATGCTCAAATACGCCGAGGCGGCCGTCAAGATCGTCAGCCGCCAGCGCGAGCGCGCCAAGCCGCAACTCTCGGTGCTCGGCGTCATCCAGGAGGCGTTCCGCAAGGGCGAGACGACAAATGTCCGGGCCATCGTCATGAACACGGGGCTCGGGCCTGCCAAGAACGTCTCCTTCCGGTTCGAAGGTCCGGTGCGTTTGGAATCGGCCCCCGCGCGCGAATACCTAGGGGTCAACGCGTGGTACGAGGACAATTGGGAGCTTCGGGCCACGGAGAAAGGGGACCACGTGCTGAAGTTCCGGACAATGTGGCACGACGCTGCGGGCGGGATCCAGACAGCGGAGGCGCAGACTCCGCTGAAAGTCACAGAGTCGCCGAAACCCAAGGTCTACAAGAAGTCGCAGCCGCTCATCCAGATGGGTAACGTGCAGAAGCTCATCCAGAAGGTTCAGGCCGACCGGAAGGCGGGGAAGGTCCCGGCGCCCCCACCGGCGATCCCGGGGGGCCCGGAGGCCGACACGGCAGATGTCTTGGGCGAGGTGACGTCCCTCAAGTGCCGCCGGTGCGGCACGCTGCTCCAGGAGGACTGGAAAGCGTGCCCGAAGTGCGCGACTCCGATCGAGTAGGGGCCCAGCCCATGCGCCCGCTCTTGGCGCGGGTCCCGTCGCTTGCCACAGACGGGCGCGACATCTACACGCGCGACGCGGGTGGCGGTCGCCCCGTGTACGGGGAAGACACCACGAGTGACGCGGACGGCCGGGCTTGGCGCCGCTTCGACCCGCGTCGTTCGAAGACGGCCGCGGCACTGGTGACCGGGGGACTCGGCCCGGAGGTGGAGGCGGTGCTCACCTCGCCGCCCCTCCTGTACCTGGGGGCGGCGAGCGGGACATCGCTCTCGCACCTTGCGGACATCTTCGCCCCCGAGCCCGTGTATGGCGTGGAAGTCGCGCCCCGCTCATTTGCCGACATGCTGGACAACCTGAAGACGTGGCCCAATGTCTTCCCCGTCCACGCCGACGCTCGCCGGCCCGAGACGTACGCCAGCCTGGTCGATCGGGCGGGGGCGATCGTGCAGGACGTGGCGATCAAGGACCAGGTCGGGGTGCTCGCGGCAAACGCGCGGGCGTTCCTGGTACCCGGCGCACCGGCGCTCCTCTTCCTGAAGGCGCGCGCGGTCGATTCGGCGGCAGAACCCACGGATATCTTCAAGGACACGCGGGGACAGCTCGCAACGGCCGGCTTTGAGGTGCGCGAGCAGCGCTCCCTCGAGCCCTTTGACCAGGACCACCGCGCCTACCTCGTCCGGTGGCGGGGCATTTAGCGGGCTCGAGCCGCGAAGCGTTTTTCACCCGCCGCCCGATGACATTGCGCATGCCCGCCCTGCGCGCCTCGCGCTGCGTCGTCACGGGAGCGGCCGGTTTCATCGGCCCCCACCTCGTCCGGGGGCTCGCGGCCAAGGGGGCGGTCGTCAAGGGCTTGGACGTCAACCGCACGGCGGTGGCCGCGCTGCGGGGGGACTTGCCGCCCCGGGTTGTCATCGAGGTCGCCGACGCGGCCCGCGGGCGGCGGCTCCAGGCCGCGCTGCGCGGCGCGTCGCTCCTGTTCCACCTAGCGGCCGACCCGGACGTGCGCAACTCCACGTCACACCCCTTGGAGCACTTCGAAGCCAACGCCGTGGGGACGCTCCTGGTCGCGGAGGCCGCCCGCAAGGCGGACGTGGAGCGGATCGTGTTCCCGTCGACTTCGACCGTCTACGGCGATGCGGACGTCGTACCTACCCCCGAGACCTACGCGCCGCTGCGGCCCATCTCCGTCTACGGGGCGTCCAAGCTCGCAGGGGAGAACATCCTGGCGAGCTACGCGGCCACCTACGGGATGGACTGCGTCGCGCTGCGGTTTGCCAATGTCGTGGGCCCGGGGGCGACCCACGGCGTGATCGTCGACCTGGTGGAGAAGCTCAAGCGCGACCCGGCCAACTTGGAGGTGCTCGGCGACGGGACGCAACGGAAGTCGTACATCCACATCGACGACCTCGTCGCCGCGACGCTACTGGCAGCGCGCAAGGCGCCCCGTGGGTTCCAGGTCTACAATGTGGGGTCGAGGGACAGCGTCACCGTCGACGAGGTGGTCCACGCGGTGACGGTGGCGATGGGCCTCGAAGGCGCGCGGGTCCACCACAGACCGGCGGCGGGCGGCCGCGGGTGGGCCGGCGATGTGAAGGTCATGCAGCTTTCGATTGCCCGGGTCCGGAAACTGGGTTTTGCGCCGCATTACACGTCGCGCCAAGCCGTCGTCGAAACGGCACGAGCGGTCGCGCGCGAGCGCGGCGGGGGCGCGAGGGTTTAACCGGGCGCGCCCGTGCGCACCCCTGCGGGTCCGTGGGGTAGCTTGGTATCCTGCGAGCTTTGGGAGCTTGTGACCTCCGTTCAAATCGGGGCGGACCCACTCCTTTGCCCTTCCGGGCAAGCGCTCGCCACAGCCCTGCGGCCCGGCGCCGCCGGCCGCTAGAACTTGATGCCCGTCAGCGTCTTCGTGTCGATGACGCCGGGTATCGTGCGGATCTTGTTTACCACGATCTGCCCGAGGTGGTTGAAGTCGTTCGTGTCGATCTTCGCGATGAGGTCGTACTCCCCGAAGAGCGGGTGGAGCTCGACGATTTCCGAGATCTCCTGGAGGCGATTGTAGACCTCGTGTTCCTTGGCTGGCGCCGTTGAGACCAAGACAAATCCGATGACCATGGTGATCCGGCGTGACTCAGGCTGGTTGGCGCTATATAGAGCTTTTCGGGCCCGCGCGCGCGTCGGAATGCGTTTGGGGGCGCCGGCCGCCCCGAAAGGTCTATAGTTCCGCACGGCCCGCCCTGACCGGGGCGAGTCGGGTGGCTGTGCGAGACGTCGAGTTGACGTCGCTCGAGGCAAAGAAGTTCACGCGCCGAGGAGAGCGGGCGCAGATCGACCGCCTTGACCAGAACAGCTCGGTGTCGATGATCCTCCCGGTCGATGAGAAGACCGCCGATGTCGAGTTCCGCTTCACCGTAACCTACGGCGCCGTGGCTTCGATCCGCATTGAGGGGCGTGTCCTGTACGAGGGGGACGCCAAGAAACTCGCGGAGACTTGGAAGGAGAAGCGCAACATGCCCAACGAGATCGCGTCCGAGATCCACACCGCCGTGATGGGCGCGTGCATCCCGGAGGCCGTGCTCATCGCCCGGGACCTGCGCCTTCCCCCACCCGTGCCGATCCCCCAAGTCAAGTTCGAGAAGAAGGGGAAGGACGGCCTGGCCTCCTTCCGGCCAGAAGTCGCGTGACTTGTCCGCGCGCGCCCGAGCGGCCATGCCAACGCGCGCCATCCGGTAGGTTTTATAACGCCAGCCCCCGTCCTCGCTGGCAAGAGGCGGAGCGCGTGGATCAGACGAAAACGGGATCGGACATTCAAGCCCTACGGGGCGAAATCGACACCGCGCACCGCGAGGGGGAGGTTCGGATGAAGGAGGACCTGAAGAAGGCGGCCGACAAGCTCCAGAAGCTGTGGGACGCCTACGAGATGCAGGAGCGCGATGTGGTCAAGCTGAAGGAGCGGATCTCGTTCCTCGAGCAGGAGTTGCTCCAGAAGGACAGCATCGTGGCGAACATCAAGGCCTCGCTCGAGGCCCGCGACACCCGCCTGCGCGAGCAGGAGATCGAGCTCGTCACCACCAAGCGGTCGCTCGAGGCGGCCGAGCCCAAGGTCAAGTCGCTCGAGTCCCAGCTCCGCGGCGCCGAATCCCGCTACTCGAATGTGCTGAAGCTGTGGCAGGCCTCTTACGAGTCCGCCCGCTTCTGGAAGAAGGCCCACGAGGAGCAGAACGAGTGGTTCGAGAGCCACTTGGGGCTCATGGGGAACCTCAGCCGGGCGCTCGACGAGCGCCAAGAAACGCTCAAGCGCGTGCGGCGCGAGGCCGCCGCCCTCGACATCGAGGAGCAGGCCCGGCGCGGGGCGCTGAAGGGTTCCGAAGCGCAGCCGAAATCACCGTAGGTGGCGCTCGCCTGGTTGTGCCACCAGGGGCACCAACACCTCTGCCCGCTAGCGAAGCTGGGTCGTACAGAAGGGGCAGCGCGCCCACGTGGGCTGCACGGGTTTGTGACACTTGGGGCACTCGGTCTTGCCCTTCGCGGCCTGCTCGAGCGCCTTGCGCGCCGTGGTCGCGGCATCGCGCGCGGCCTCGAACTCCCCGTCGTCGAAGGTGGAGCGCGCGTCCTTGAGCCGTTCCTCCGCGGCCTCCACCTTCAACCCCTTGGCCCGGGCCTCGTCGATCTCCGCGGCCACCACATCGATCCGCTTGATCGCCACATGGCGGGCCATGTCATGGAGGGCCTCCTGGATCCGGTTCTCCGCCTCCGTGACTAGCGCGACGGCCTTCTCGGGGTCGCCGGCCTGCCACGCCTCGTCCGCCTGGTTGATGATCGCCTCCGATCCGGCAAAGTCCGCGCTCACCCCGTCCTCCTCACCCGCCATCATTAGGACCCGCGCGTATTCGATCATCCCCTCCGCACGCGCAGACTGGTGGCTCATCAGCCCGTTCACCGCGAGGTAGCGCGCACGGTTCAGGTAGCGCGCCGCGGTGTCTTTGTGGTTCTCCTCTCGCATCCGCCTGGAGCGCCCGAGCAGGTCGCGCGGGTCGGCAGTCTCGGCACCGCCTGCCTCGGCCTTGTCGATCGCTTCCCGGACGAGCTTCGTGTACTCGTCAAGGTTGTCAAAGGCGCAGAGGTCCCCGTACATCGCATGGCCGCAGTCGGGACACCCCTGCCCCAGTTGCGCGTACTCCTCGCGCGCCTCGTGCTGCTTCTCCTCGGCCGCGAGGTCGACCTCCGCGTGTTCCGTCTTGATGCCAATGTCGAGCACTTTGGGCGCGGCATCGGCGGCGCTGATCTTCTCGATCCGCTTTACGACGGTCTTGCGCTCCCCGCCGGCCAGAATCTCCGCGAAGACCGTCCGGGCCGTGGCGAGTAGTTTCGTTGCCTTCTGGTAGTCGGAGTACGACAGTTGGAACTCGGCCTGCTGCATGAGGTCGTTGACGTCCGAGACGTCGAGGCCCTTGCCTTTGCGCAACTGGGCCTTCAGGGCGTCGATGCCATCGGTGATCGGGCACCGCGGGCACGGCGCTTCCCAGGTTTCCTTGTGGGTACCGCAGCGGTCGCAGGCGATGATCTGGATCTTTTCGGTGACCTCGAGTGGTTTCTCCTTCGAGAGGATGGTGATTCCGCTCGAGGAGAGGCCCGCCGGCACCATCACCGCGAGCCGCTTGCGGCGGCGCACGTAGTACTCCGGCGGGTTCTTGCCGGCGATCTTGCGCAGCAGCGTTGCCTCGCGTTCCTGCTCGGCCTTGACCCGCGCCTCGACGTGGGCGCGCACGGCTGCCTCGGCCGCGAGGCGGGCGGCGGTCTCCTTCCGCCGCTTCAAGTAAAGGAAACCGCCGATGCCTGCCGCGGCTGCCGCGCCCGCAATCGCCAAGGGTGTCAGGATGTCTGGAGGTGGCGGCGCGGGCCTTGGGAAGACGCGGTAGACGTCGACCGACTGCTCGCCGAGCAACTGGCCGGCGGCAGTGACGATGGAGATTCGGATGCCTGCGCGGTTGTCCACCGCAGTGACCGCAATCGCGGTGAATGTCATGTTCACATGGATTACGCCGAGCGGCGTATGCGTGACGGCGTCGCGGCGTGTCACGAGTGCGTTTCCGTGGTTGACGATCAGGCTCGTCGAGTTGTAGTAGCGGTCCTGGGTGTTGTTGATCGTGAGGTTGAGCCAAACCTCGTCGCCGATGAACGGCTCGGTGTCCGAGATGCCCACGACGACGATCAGGACCTCGCCGAGTGCGGCCGCAGGCGGCGCAATCCAAAGTCCGACGCCCGAGAGCATCAGGATGAGCAGAAAACCCGCGGGCGCCAGGCGGCGTCGACTCGACCCGGGCCGTTGGCTCGGTTGCGGGAGGATGGGCGTCGCAAAGGGGCTGGCCAAGCGGCCGGGCAGTCGAAGAGACGCTTAAATATCTTTTGAAAACCGTGCCCGGAGAACATTGGCATGCCAGGCTACCGCGTAACTAGCAGATCTCGAAAGCTAGGCCGAGGCCGTCGGGCGCGCGTGCGACGCGCACCTTTGTCCCAGGGGGCAACTGCCGCGGGTCCTTCACGGAAGGCACCCACCCGGCGGCGAGGGCCCCCTCCGCCATGCGCGCGATGATGAACGCGTAGGGCGATTTCCCGGCATACGGTTCGGCTGGGAACCCGACGATCGTGAATGTGACGACCTCGCCCTCGCCCGTCGAGGCGAACCGCTCGAAGTCGGTGGCACGGCATGCCTTGCAGACAAGTGGGTCGGTGAACGACGCGCTTCCGCACGCGCGGCAGCGGCGCCCCAGGAGCGTGCCCTGACGCGCGGACTCGAGCGCCTCCGCGACGGTGGCAGGGCCGTGCGTGGTCCTCGTGTCCTGCAATTACACCCGCCCCCAGAGGTGCACCGCGCACGAACCGCCCGTGGCGCCGATGTTGTGCGTGAGACCCACCTCTGCGCCTTCCACCTGCCGAGCGCCCGCCCGGCCCTCGAGTTGCTCAAACACCTCGACAGCCTGCGCGACGCCGGTCGTGCCCACGGGGTGGCCCTTGGCTTTGAGGCCTCCCGACGGGTTGACCGGGACGGCGCCCGTCAGCCCGGTCTGGCCTTCGGCGGCTGCCGCGGCGCCCTCACCCTTGGGGAAAAAGCCCAGGTCCTCGGTCGCGAGCACCTCCGCGACCGTGAAGCAGTCGTGGACCTCGGCGAAGGAAACGTCGCTCCGCGCGAGCCCCGCCTGCGAGAACGCCTGCTCGGCCGCAATGCGGGTGCTGGGGATCTCCACTAGCTTGGCACGCTCCTGAAGCTGCGCGGCGCACCCTGCACGACCGGCCCCGAGAATCGTCGCTCCCTCCTTGCCGAGCGACCGCGCAGTCGGTTCGGCGACGAGCACGACGGCCGCGGCCCCGTCGGAGAAGGGGCAGCAGTCGTAGAGCTTCAGCGGCCACGACACATAGGGTGATCCAAGCACCTGCTCAACGGTCACCGCCTTCTGCAGGTGGGCATTGGGGTTTGCAAGCGCGTTCTTGTGGTTCTTCACGGCGACATGCGCGAGTTGTTCTTCGGTGGCCCCAAAGGTGTGGAGGTACGCGGTGGCAAGTGTTGCGTAGAGCCCCGGGAAGGTGCCGCCCGAGCCGGCCTCGAACGCGAAGTCCGAACCGGAGGTGAAATAGGTGGTCGCAGACGCAGTCCCGAGCATCGAGACTTTCTCCACGCCGACCACGAGCGCGGCGTCGGCAAATCCGCCGGCGACGGCCATGTAAGCCTGGTGGATGGCCGCACCGCCGCTCGCGCAGGCGGATTCGACAGAGATCGTCGCGGCGTGGTCCATGGCCAGCGACGAAGCGACGAGTGGCCCGAGGTGCCCCTGCCCTTCGACGAGCCCGAAGGCGTTTGCGACGTACACCTGGTCCACCGCCGTCGGGTCCACGCCGGCTTGCGTCACGGCTGCAAGGCCCGCCTTCGCCGCGGCCTCGCGGATCGAGTGCTCCATCTTGCCAAATCTGCTCATGGCGGCGCCGATCATCCGGACACGTCGGCGGCCGCTGGGGGTGGCGCTGGCCATAGGATACACCAGTATCGGTCGAGCGGGCCGTGCCCAGATATACCCTCCCTTGCACTCAGCAAGGTCGCCCGGCCGTTTCTATGTGCGTGGCCCGGCGCAGGCACGCCGTGTTCCGCATCGGCTATTGGGCGGAAGTGCGCTGTAGGCCGGAGTGTCCATGGAAGGCGGCCCGGCGCGAGCAGCGGCCCCGCGCGGCGCAATGCCCGTTTCAGTTACGCTGCACGCGTCTGCGCACCTTACGGAGGTCGACCCCCAGGCCTTTGCGGCCGATGTGCGCGCGGCCGCCGCGGGACTTGGGGAGGTGCGCCTCGAGGGCGACCTGCTGCACGAAGCCGCGGCGCCGGGGCGGCGTTCGACGGCGCGGAAGGCCTCGCTCGCCCTGGCCTCGGCGCGGGTCCGCAACGCCCTTGTCGCGCACGAATACTTCCAGACCGCACCCGGGGACGAATCATTTGAGGCACTCATCGACGGGGACGCGCAGCCGACCGTGATCGCACGGCTCCCAGGCCGGCTCTACGACGGCCAACGCGCCGCCCAAGCGGCCATGCTGCTCCTGCCCTCTCAGGAGCGCGCAATCGACCGCGTACACGTCTGGGCGACCCGCCGACTCATCGTGACGTACTCATCGGATGACTACCGCTACCACGCGCGGTACGCAGTGCACGGGTACCCAACGATCTTCAGCACGCTGGCGCTCCGCTACGGCCCCGCACCGTCGGAGGAGTCGCAAGTCCAACGGATGCTGCTGGCCCGCCAGGGGATGTCGGCCGAGCTGGTCGAGCAGACGGTGGGTCGGGCGTTTGCCCACGAGTCCTTTGACGCGGCGGACCCCGCCCTCATTACCCGCGCCCTCGGGAGCGCCGCGCTCCAAGCCTGCGCGATCGCCGCGGGGAGGCCGCCGTTTTGCACGGACGGGGGTTGTCGCCTCTTCAACCCGCACCGAAGCCCGGAGTTCATCCGCTCGATTCTGGGCACTCGGTTGTGCCCTGACCACCGGGAGCTCTTCGCGGCAGCTCCCGGCTAGCGCAGCAAGATCACACGTTGGGAGCGGCAGCCGTCCCGTAGGCCACCCGGTTGTAGGCGCCGTACCACCCGAGGGGCGCAAGGAGCAGGACCAGGAAGTGGCCAAGACCGAGGAAGGGTGCCATCGTCACAATGAGGAGGACGACCGCCAGCAACTCGTGGAGCGAGAAGAAGGTGAGCATCTTCTTGCGGTCTGTCTGGGCCACCCCGCGCACAAAGAAGCGTCCCATCAGTACGATGAGACCGACGGTGAGCCCCACGCGTCCAAAGTCCCACTCCACCTCACCGGTCGCCAGCGGGCCGAGCGACAGCGCGACGGCCAGCGCGAGCATCAGGCCGTGGACAGGCCAATGGGCCAGGACGACGAGTCCGTCGGGGCTCGAGTACTTCTCGCCGCGCGCGCGCAACGCGATTACGAGGGTCTTCTTGCCGCCGAGGGCGTCGGACGCGTGGTCCTTGAAGCCGCCTTCGAACGCGTTGTTGAAGAACAGGACGCTGGCAGCGAGCCCCGCCACCAGGAGGACCGCCGGGTCGGTGAGTGCACCGTACGACTCGACCAAGCCGGCGCCGGCGATGACGAAGACGAAGATCGATAGCGCTAGCAGGACGTCGCCGCCGGCGAAACGCTTCCCGAACACATTGTAGAAGCCGGCCAGCAGGAAGGCGAGCACCGTGAGCACGAGGAGCGAGAAGTCGGTTGTCAACCCCAACCATCCGGCGATCGCCAAGGCCACGACGAGGCCGCCAAGCACCAGCGCCCATGCCCCGGCGAGCGAGACCTCGCCGGCCGGCAGTGGCTTGGGCCGCTGTGTCCCGGCGCGTGCATCCGTCGCGCGGTCAGCGATTTCATTGTGCACGAAACCGAAGACGTGCGCGCAGAAGCCAATGGCAAGCAGCGGTGGCACGTTGGGGTCGGCCGAGAGGTCGGGCAGCCCCGCTCCCCCGGACAGGTGGGCCACGAGGTATCCGTACACGGGGACCGTGGCGGTCACGCCCGCGGTCTGGAGCCGCGCGAGGTTGAGGTATCCCCGGATCCCCATAGGGAGGGGGTAAAACGGCCTACCCTTTAAGAGCAAAAGGCCCACCCAGGCGGCCGCGCGGCCTCTTTTACTGCACTACCACCAACGTTTATACCGGGGGGCTTGGAGTCGTCCTTGAATGGGCCGAAGAGTTTGGCTGCGGATCAACCGGGACGATCCGTCCATGACACTCACGGAAGTGACGGACAAGATCGAGGAAATCCAACGGAGGCACCCCGACATCGAGGTCTTCTTCGACGGGGACGAGTTCGCGATCTGCTCGGTGCCCCGCCGCACGTAGCGTACTGATCACGAAGAGATCGCCCTCGGTCCGGGCGGCAGTACCGCCCTGGGACTACGACTCGTCTTCCTCGTCCTCTTCCTCGTCAGGGGACGCCCGCGAGGCCGTGGGCGCACGCTTGACCGTCACCCGCTTGGGGAAGAAACGGAGCAGGATGATGTCGCCGACGCTCTGCACCCAGCGGAACGGGATCGCGATGTTGCGCGAGTCCTCCACGAGCAGCGGGTTCGTGTCCGTGACGAAGAGGCCATCGACAACGGATCCGTCGATGTCGATGATGAGGTTGTTCACGTTCCCCAGAAAGATGCCCTTGTTGGTGTACACCTGGACGCCAATGAGTTCCGACACTTCTTCGAGCATTCCAACCCCCCTGAACGTGACACACTTCAAACGCGGGGATGCTGCGGCGATCTTTTATAAATATCGGGAGCGGGGAGGCGCCCCACCGCGCGGGCCGCGCGCTTTCGCGGACGTGGCGCACCGACGGTGCGTGTAGAAAGTCGCCCGTGATAGGGGCGGAGGACTCTTTAAATAAGGACCCCCGGAGTCCATGCGACGGTTTGCCCGCGTTGGCGACTGGGATGGACTGCCCATGCTGGAGGCGAGGACCCAAGACACGCCGACGGCCACGGCGGTGCTCGGACGGCTCCCCCCGGAGCTCCTCCAGTTCTTCTCAAAGCCCGGCGGGCACTCGCTGCTGATCAAGGGGCAGGCGGGCACCGGCAAGACCACATTCGCGCTGCAATTGCTCGAGTCGCTATTCGGGTTCGAGCGCAACTACTACCTTTCGTCCCGGGTCTCTGACCGCACGCTCTTCACGCAGTTCCCCTGGCTCGTCGAGCGCGAGCGGACGGAGCGCCTCCTTTCGGCCTCACGCCAGTTCCTCTCCGCGATCCACGGGCCAGAAAAGATCAAGCCTAGGGAGGGCGCCCCTACGGACCAGACCGAGCTGCGCCATGCCAAGGTGTTCCTCCGGGAACTCACCGTCCTCAAGGGCGCGCCGTCGCCCGATGTCGTCGACCGGACGGAACTCACGCGCATCGGCGGGATGTTCGAACCGCAGGAGACCCCCGAGGTCGAGCACGAGGAGCGGTCGACCGACTTCTCGGCGTACCACTCGCTCATGGTGGACTTCGACTCCGACATGCCGGAGATTGAGCGCGCGTACGAGCGTGTGGAAAACGCGCTTCCCAACCACATCTGCGTCGCGATCGACTCGATCGAGGCCCTCGCGGAGAAGTACGGCATCCCGGCCACACGGATCGTCACGATGCTGCAGAAGGACCTCGTAGAGAACACGAACACCCATGTGGTGATCGTCGTCGAGGCCGAAGGCCCCTCGCAGCTCGACTACCTCGTCGACGGGGTCGTTACCCTGCATTTCCGCGATGTGGCCCAGCGCCAGATCCGCGAGATCGCGATCCAGAAACTCCGCGGGTGCGTCCTCGAGCGCCCGCGCTACGCGTTCACGCTCGCCGGCGGCCGGATGACCGCGTTGCTGCCTGCTGTATACGACCCGTCCGAGACACATGTGCCTTGGGAGGCGGTCGAGACGAAGTCGCCGGCGCTGCTGTCCTCGGGGTCGCCGGACCTTGACGCGCTTATCGGCGGCGGCTACGGTCGCGGCACGGTGAACCTGCTCGAGGTCGGCCGGGGCGTCCCAAACGACGTGGTGACGCTCCTGGGGCTCAATCTGGCCGCGAACTTCCTGTCTCTTGGCAGCGCCGTGTTCTGGCTGCCCACGCGTGACCTCACGGGGCCGCGGGTGCGATCCGCCTTGTCCGCCCATGTCGACGCGGCGGTCGTCGAGTCGAACCTGCGGGTCGTCGAAATCTCGGCCCAGCCCGGCCGCGAACACCCGGCGTGGCTTGTCCCTGCCGAGCGCGACCGCATCAGCGACTACCTGCGGTGGGACATGATCCGCCACCTCGTGAAGGCCGGGCGCCCGCCCGTGCTGCATATCACGAGTTACGACGCACTGGAGAGCCGGCAGAGCCGGACGACCGAGGACCTGGCGGAGCACTACGCGTCGATCAAGGAGCAGGGCAATGTGGACCTCTCGATCGTGAAGTCGAGCGTCGATGTGCTCCACAACGTAGCCGACTTCGCGACGGTGCACCTTCGGCTCGAGTCGATCGACGGAACCGTGGTCCTCATGGGCGAGAAGCCGCACACGGGCGTTTTCCATGTGGGCTTGCCGCCGAAGGGGCACGCGCCGCGCCTGCAACTTACTCCCGCGGTTTGATGGCCAAGCACGCGGGCCTGGCACCTGCAAGTTTCCGCCGAGAGAAGGTACATTAGCCCCGCGCGGGGATCGCGCGTTGGATGGTAGAGCCGGCTCCACCTGCTGGGCCCGGCGCGGCCCGGATGGCGGAGTATCGCCGGAAGCTGGAGGAGTTCGAGGCGCTTGGCCTCGACACGGCGCCACTGCAGCGCGTCCTTGAGGAGAGCCCGGACGAGTTTGAGCGCGAGGCGGAGGCGTTTCTCCGCCGCGAACTGACAGGTGAGGAGCCGCCGGCCGAAGAGCCCGTCGCGCCCGAGCCGGCCGAAGAGCCCGTCGCGCCCGAGCCGGCCGAAGAGCCCGCGGCCGCACCGGCAGCTCCCGGCGCCACCGGTGAACACGGGGAGGAGCCGCTCGGGGCGGAGGCGCCAGGGGGGCCCGAGGCGTCGTCGGAGAAAGCCGCCGACGCGGAAGCCGGGCCGGAAGGCGGCGAGGTTCCCGAGGGACGCGAGACCGCCGGACGCGAGGAGGGTGTAGAAGTTGCCCCTGAGACACCGGACGGGGAGTCTGCGGCCAAAGACGGCGCCATAGGGCCCGCTGCGACCGAAGGGACAGATGCCCTTCCAGACCCCGAGGATGCGCCACCAGAAGCCTCGGCAGGGGAGCCGGCCAAAGAAGCCGCGGCAGGCCAGGAGGTCCCCACGCCCCAGACTGCGCCACCCGTCCCCCCGGTGAAAGCGCAGGCAGAGCCCGCCCGCGACGCGATCGAGGAGGCCATGCAAGAGGAGCTCGAGGAGGCGATTGCCGAGGAGGTCGACGCGGAACCAGCTGCGGCGGATGAGGCGCCCGCCTCGACCCCCGCGGCTCCCCCCGCCCCGCCGCCCGTCCCGCCGCCGCTTGCGGGGGGCGACTCCTTGGCGCTCGACGCGCGCCCCACCGTGAAAGTCGAGGTCCCCAAGGAAGCCCCCGCGAAGGCGGGCGCGAAGGGGTCCGACGCTGCGGCCCCGATCAAAAAACCGCCGCCCCCGGGCGCCTCGAAGAAGCCGCCGCCGCCGGGGGCCGCGAAAGCGCCAGCCGCCGCACCGACGGCGGCCGGCCCCGTGCGACCCGTAAAGCTCGTGACGACGTCAAAAGCCAAGGCGCCTCCGCTCGGTGCCCGGCCCGCAGCGACTGCCGCCGGCCCCGGCGCGGCGGAGGTCCTGCCTGCCCCGAAGAAGACGCGACGAGGCGCAGCAACCGCAGGGGCCGTCGCGCTCATTCTTGTGGCAACCGTTGGCGTCTACTTCCTCCTGGCAAACGCCGCCCCCGTCGCGGTCCTCGATGTCGGCGCCGGCCCCTTCCAAGCGGGCGAAGCCATCGGCTTCAGTGCGAACCGATCCAGCGACGCGAATGAGGACCCGCTGTCTTTCGCGTGGGAATTCGGTGACGGGTCCACCGCCAGCGGGTCGTACGTACAGCACGCATACGTGAGGTCCGGGACCTACGCGGTGAACCTCACCGTCACCGACACCGAAGGACTTTCCACCCGCGCACAGGAGGCGGTCACCGTAACCCCTGGTACCATTGTGCTACCCCCCTACCGCTACGGGGACCGGCTCAACGCGGATGTGAGTGGCACCTCCCTCGTGGAAGCTACCGGCCAGAACCCGCCTCCCCTAGGCTCCTTCAAGGCCTCACTCCCGCCCATTGAATCGACCGAGCGCACGTACTACATCTGGGGTGTCAACCTGAGCTACACGGGCACGCAGGAGCGCACGATTGGCCCCCAGTCCGTCTCCGTCGCCGACGGTTTCCTCGTGCAGCAGGACACGTACGAGTCCCGGCGGTTCCTCGACCTGACGCTGTCGGGAGTCGTCGAGAACGATTCGCCCGTGGGCGAACTGACGTACACCGGCAACTCCCTTGTGATCCAGTCCGATTTCCTGACGATACAGAGCAACGACACCGTCCGGCGCCTGTCAACCCAGGACACGACCGTGGAGATCCAAGAGACCGACCCGGTAACCACTTTGCAGTCGTCGGCCCGGATGATCGAGTACCCTGACCTTGCCTCGGCCGCCGACCAGTTGCGGCTCGAGTCGATCTACGCGGGCAAGGAGTTCTCCACGGAGGACACGCAGAGCGGGAGCTTGCGGGCGGAAGGTTACGACTGGACGTGGGACACCGAAGGGACGGAAATTGTGGCCGGCCAACTCGCGGTCAAACTCAACTTCACGTTTGCCGATACCGTCCCGGGGGCGAGCTTCCTCAAACTGCATGTCACCATGTGGCTTTCATCCGCATCTTCGTTTCCGCTCAAGGAGGTCTACTATGTGTGGTCCATCGAGGCCGGGCGCACCTATGAGTCGATGTTCACGTCCGTGGCCACGGCCCTGGGGACGGTTGGGTCCACGGCCATCCCCTACGCGGACGGGACCGGGTCGTACCCGCCGCCTCCCGCTTCGTCCTTGGCGCCGCTTGGCCCCACGCCGCGCGGGGGGTTGCTCCCCGACTTCGCGTTCAGCCCCGGTGAGGCGTACGCCGAGGCCCTTGCCAACAACAGCGATTTCAACCAATTCCTGCAGGCGAACCCCAACGCCTACGCCGTCAACGGCTCCTACGGGCTCAGCGTCGGCAACCCTCGTTGGCTCCTGGACTTCGACCAGAATGGCTCGGGCGCGACCATGCGGATCGACGTGGAGCGCGCCGGCGTGACGCAGGTCCGCACCCCCCCTGGAGAGGACGACGCCGACCTTTCGGCCGCCGACATCGGGTCGGTTGTCTCGATCGACTATTGCACTGCGCTGCTCGAGGACGAGGAGCAGGCGGCCGCGCTCTTGCCCGGAGGTGTGCTCACATCGCTCCACGCCAATTTCACGATCCGCTCCTCGCTGTCGGTCCCCAGCCTCAGCTTCAATGCCGCCAGCGCCGCGACCCGATCAGACCTCGCCTACGCATTCGGAGTCGAATCTCGGCCAGACGAAACGAACCGCGTGCGCGCCTATGTGGACGCGACGACCGGTCAGTTGTCCTTCTCCCTCTGGGAGACGGGCGACTCGTTGCCATGAGCGGCGCGAACGTTCAAGTCGGCCTCGGGCCGTGCGCCTGGGGATGCGCCCGCGGCGAGTGCTCGTAGCCGTCACCGGGGGCTCGGGCGCACCCTATGCCACGCGCCTGCTCGAGGTGCTCCCTGACCCGCCGGACCTCATCCTGTCCGACGCCGGCCGACAGGTCGTCGAGTTGGAGACGGGGCGGCCAGCCGCCGAACTGGAGGCGCGCGCCCGCCGCGTGTACTCCAACAAGGACCTCGCGGCCGGCCCCGCGTCCGGGTCGCACCCGTTCGACGCGTTGGTCGTCATCCCGTGCTCGACCACCACGCTCTCGAAGATCGCACAGGGGATCGGCGACAACCTCGTCACGCGCGCGGCCGCCGTCTGCCTCAAGGAGGGGAGAAAGCTGATCCTTGTGCCGCGCGAGACGCCGCTCTCGGCCGTGTACCTGGAGAACATGCAGAAGCTCGCATCACTTGGCGTGGTCATCCTCATCGCAGCGCCCCCATGGTACATCGCGCCGCGCACACTCGACGATTTTCGGGACTATATGGCCGGCAAGGTGCTTGACCACCTCGGGATCGAGAACGACCTGTACCCGCGCTGGAAGATGGACGAGGAGCGGGCGGGCCAGGGCAAGGCCCGCACGCCCCGGCCCAGGGCCCCCGCCCGGAAGCCAGCCCGGCGGGCCCGGTGAGACTGGCTCCACAACGTTTATGGGGCATCCAGGGCGAGTGCGTGGGGACGGCGGTGGCTCCATGGCTGAGGATAACTCCGAACCGAGCGGTCCCGCGGGGGACGGCGGTGGCGACGTGCCGCCGGACATGGACTATTCGACGCTCCCGCGCATCATCATGGACGAGAAGAACATCCGCATCCTCTCGGCCACGGCCTTTCGCCCGCTCTCGGCGCGTGAGATCGCCTATATGTTCAACATCCCGCTGGTCTCCTGCTACCGGAAGATGGCGGAACTCGAGCGGCTGGGCCTCATCAAGTGCGTGGCCCGACCTCTCACGCAGAGCGGCAAGCGGGTCAAGGTCTACAAGTCCCAACTGCTGAAGGTGGCAGTCACCTTCGAGGGCGGCAAGCTCAAGATCGCCGGCATGACCGTCATTGAGGCGAACAGGGCACTGG
>CBEUCC010000014.1:0-34431 GCA_965541515.1 uncultured Thermoplasmata archaeon | reverse complement strand
CGGGGTGGTGGTGGGGGCAGCGCGGTATCCGTCGTGCGGGCTGGAGATCATTTGGTCTCAGGCCCGCAGAGGCCTCAGGCGCGTTTGTCGATCGCGACAAATACGAGTCGAGGGCGCCCGCCGATGCCATCATATAGCACGGTGGTTAGAATGGACGCTTTGTTTGGGGGCTGTGGAAGAGTTGAGCGGAATAGGATCGAATCGTTTGGTAAGGGGCGCTTCATTCGTCCTGGTTGCACTGATGTTGACTGTTCCGGCGGCCAGCGGGTTCGTGCCCAATGCCCCATCAGGAGCGGGGGATCCCGGATTCAAGGCGGCCATGCCCACCGCGGCCGTCGAGGCGGCCGCCCCCTCCATTGAAACGAACCTGGAAGACGCGCAGAGGCTTGCCGCGGCGGAGGTAGATCCGCCGTGGCCGGCTGCTCGCGGGACCCTCCTGGGGAGCGACAGCGCCGATCCCCTCGGCCGCGTGAGCTCGGTCTTCTTCACCGCGAACGACGGCCAGCTCCAGAACGGAAACGTGAGGTACTACTCCCCTTGGGGAGAGCCACGTTTCGGATTCGGGGTCAGCTCCATCGTTGTGGTCACCCGCGAGCCCCGCGCCGGGGAGAGCGCCACGCAGTGGGCGCCCGCCGCCGGGGAGCCGAAGCCCGAAGCTCTCGAGGCAAGGGAGGCAACCCACGCGGCGCTCACGCGGATCACGTTCCCGGGGGCGAGACTCGTTGAGCCGGAGGCGCGCGGCCTCCTTCCTTGGCGCAGCAACTTCTTCCTGGGAAACGACCCCAGCGGCTGGCGAACGAACGTGCCAAGTTTTCAGGAGATCCTCTACCCCCAGCTCTACCCCGGCATCGACCTCGTCTACCGCGCCTCGGATTCGGGTGTAAAATACGACTTCGTCGTGAGCCCCGGGGGAGACCCCCGGGACATCGCCCTGCGCTTCCAAGGAGCAAGAACGCTCGGCATAGGGTCTGCGGGCCAGCTCCTCGTGCGGGGGGCCATTGGCGGCTTCGCGGATGCTCCTCCTGTCGCCCTCCAGGGAGATTCGAGGGTGGATTGCCCCTTCACATTGGGAGACTCGTCCACGGTGGGTTTCGACTGCGGTTCCTACGACAGGACCCGCACGCTGGTCATCGACCCGCTTGTCTATTCCACGTACCTGGGCGGCAGCGGTAGTGAATCGTCTTGGGGGGCAATTGCCGCGGACGAGGACGGCGACGCGTTTGTGACGGGGCAGACCGGGGGGTCAAGCGATTTCCCCAACACGACGGGGGCTTTCAGCACGACGCCAAACGACGGGTTTGTCGCGAGACTAAACGAGAACGGAACCGACCTCGTGTATGCGACTTTCCTGGGCGGAAGCAGCCAGGACGTCCTGTGGTCGATCGATGTCGACGACGATGGAAATGCGTACGTCTCCGGTTTTACTTCTTCGAACGACTTCCCTACGACAGCGGGTGCACTCGATCGCACCTATGCCGGCCCTTCAGACGCCTTCGTCGTGAAGCTGAATGGAACGGGGAGTGACCTCATTTTCGGAACCTACATAGGCGCCGCAGGCGAGGACTATGCTTTCCTATCCGTTGGGGACGATGGAAGCGTGTACCTTGCGGGGTACTGGGGGAGCAACCTCGTTGCCACACCGGGGTCCTTTGACACAACTCAGAACGGCGGGGATGACGCCTGGGTCGCGAAGTTGAACGCGAGCGGGGCTTCGCTCGATTACCTCGGATTCCTAGGTGGGTCGGGGGACGATTGGGGATTTGGTATCACGAGCGACGAGGAGGGGAACGCCTACGTCATCGGGGGCTCGTCGTCGACGGATTTCCCAGCGACTTTCGGGGCTTTCGATACGATTCTGAATGGAAGTCAAGACGCCTTTGCCGCGAAGATTAACCCATCTGGTAGTGCGGTTGTATACGCAACGCTCCTCGGGGGTTCGGGGAGCGAGGAAGTTCGCCGGAATTCGCGAGGCGCGGTGGATTCAGACGGCTTACTCCATGTCATGGGCGATACGGACTCCAGCGATTTCCCCACGACCCCAGGCGCCTTTTCCACCACCATGACGGGCACTCGCGACGTGTTCGTGGTGAAGCTGAACGAGACGGGCTCGGATCTGGTCTATTCGACGTACCTCGGAGGGAACGGCAGTGAATACGGGAATTCCCTGGCGCTCGATGCTCTGGGACGCGCCGTTGTGGTTGGCAACGCAGGTTCGGAATTCCCGACAACAAACGACTCCTTCAACTACTCCGGCGGCTCGAGCGATATGTTCTTGACCGTGGTAGAAGGGGACGGGAGCCACCTGAAGTACTCCACCTTTTTCGGCGGAGAGGACAGGGATGTGGCGCGCTCGATCGCCATCGACGCACTTGGGAATGCCCTCGTTGTCGGGTCGACACGATCACAGCAGTTCACCGTAACCGGCGGGGCGTTTGACTCTTCCTTAAAAGGATCGAGCGACTACTTCGTTGCCAAGCTCGATCTTGGAAACCTATCCAACCTTTCGCGGTACAACCTGACCGTTGATACCCGTCCCACCGGCCTCCTGGTGAGGGTTGGAGCCAGCTTGAGGACCGCGCCATTCATATATTCTTGTTGGGAGGGGACGACCCGGCTCGTTGAGGCGGTCACACCCCAGTTCGGCGCCCCCCTTACCCGTCACCTCTTCTCAAACTGGTCCGACGGCGGGTCTGCCGCCCATCGCCTCCCCTGCTCAGGCAATCTTACGGTCGTGGCCTTCTTTGACCAGGAATTCGAGTTCAACATACGCCCCACCGTGCCAGCCGGTCTGAACGTCACGGTCGACGGGTTCTCCTTCACCGGGAACCGCACCTACTGGTGGCCCGAGGGGAGCACGCACACGGTCTCCGCCCCCTCCCCGCAGGAACGCGGGCAGGTCCGCTACGCGTTTGCCGACTGGTCCGATGGGGGCGCCGCGACCCACTTCGTCACTGCCATCGCGCCGCTGAACCTGACGGCCACGTTCGTCCCGTCCGAGTACGTGGTGTCCATCTCAACGAGCCCTCCAGGACTGGAGGTCGTGGTGGATGGCGAGACCTCCCGAGCGCCGGAAGATCTGTGGTGGCCGGTCGGCTCCCCGCACACCGTGGACGCGCCGAGCCTCCAACAGGCCTCGCCCGACGTGCGCTACGCCTTCGTAGCTTGGTCGGACACGGGAGCCCGAAACCACACCGTGCAGGCGAACGCGCCCGGCTTCACGCTTGTCGCCACCTACGCCACCGAGTTTCGCGTCCAATTCGCGGCGACCCCACAGGACTTCCCCGTCCGCGTCGACGGCGTCGAGACGGAAACGCCGGCCGAATTCTGGTGGCGCGAGGGGTCGTCGCACACGTTTGACGCGCCGGCCACCGCGCAGGATGGCCCGGACGGGGTGAGCCGGTACACGCTCTCCTCGTGGTCGGACGGCGGCTCGGTCTCCCGCACGGTGACCGCCGCCGGTCCGGCCGAGTACACCGCGCGGTTCACGCCCTCCGCGTACTTCGTGACGGTGGACAGCGACCCGCCGGGGCTCAGCGTGAGGATCGGCGGGGTCGAGCATGTCGCGCCCTACTCCTTCTGGTGGACGGCGGACGCTTCCGTTTCTCTGGACGTCGAAAGCCCCCAGGAGAGGGACGCAACGCGGTACGTCTTCTCCTTCTGGTCGGAGGGCGGCGCCCAAGACCACGACCAAATGGTGACGGGCCCGCAGACCTTTGTCGCCTTCTTCAATGTCGATTACAAGGCGGTCCTGAACACCGACCCGCCTGGCCAGCAACTGCTCGTCGACGGCTCTCCCCAACTCTCGCCTATCACGTTGTGGTGGCCCGAGGGCTCGAGTCACACGGTCGCGTTGCGCATCCAGCAAGTGCTCGGGGCGGGCGTGCGCCTCTCGTTTGTTGAGTGGAGCGACGGGCGGACGGGGAACCTAAGTGTGACGGCCGACGGGCCCCTCACCCTCACCGCCCTCTTTACACGGGAGTACCAGGTGAACGCCCTCTCGCTCTACGGGGAGGTGCGCTGCGACACGCCGGACTGCTGGTTTGCGGAGGGCGCCGCTGCCCATGCGGAAGTAGACACAACCGTCGCGGGCGAGGAGGGGACGCGGTACCTCTTCGAGCGTTGGAGCGGAGACGCCACCGGAACGTCCGGCCGCCTTGCGCTCACGATGGACGGCCCCAAGGAGGTGCAGGCGGAGTGGAAGACGCAGCACTATCTCACCGTGACCTCGGAGTACGGGGAGGTCGCGGGCGAAGGGTGGTACGACCTTCTAACAACCGCGCCGTTCTCGGTCTCACCGTTGGAGGTTGCGGTCGAGGGAACGACCTACCGGTTCACCGGCTGGGGCGGGGACGCTGACGCCCATCGGGCGGACAGCGAGATCCTCATGAACGCGCCCAAGACGGTCGTCGGGCAATGGGAGGAAGTGGTGCCTGCTGCAGGCTTTGACGTGGGGGCGGTCTTGGTTCCACTCCTAGCGGTCGCTGCGGCCGCGGGTGCCGGCGTCTTCCTGCTGGCGCGTCGACGAGCATCCAAAGGAGGTCAAGAACCCGAGACCGCAGGCGGCGGGAAACCGCCCGCTACAGACACGGCGGAACCGAGCCCCGCGGGCGACGAGAGTGTCCCTTCGGCCGGCATGGCCAACGGCCTCGCGCCGTGCCCGGAGTGCGGCGTCGGGGTGGTGCTGGGCTCTGTGCGCTGCCCGTCGTGCGGACTGGAGGTTGTTTGGTCTTAGGCCGGGAGCGCGGCGTCAAGCGCGTCTACCGATCGCAAGAAATACGAGTCGAGCGCGCCCGTCCCGAGGGAATTCGATCAACACGAAAGGGAAGAAGAACTCGTCCGGGGAATAACCCCCCCGGGAAGCCGGGCACGAAGCGGTACCCGGAAAACGCCCGAAAGGGTCACCTGTGGACCCCGAAACCCCAGGTTTCACCAACGCTCGCGGGCGGCCTGGCTCGACGAGGGTTCGATCCCCACCTCGTCCACTTTCCCCTCCCCGGCCGTCAAGGCCTGATCACGCGAAACCCTCAAGTGGCGCGCGCCCGTCGCAGGGCCCTGTGTCCCGCGCAGCTCGACAAGTCGACCCGTGGCCCCCCACCCCCGAGGTTGCGTACGTCCGGCCGAGCGTGAAGCTCCTGGGAGCCGACTTCGGCCGCGAGGAGCTGCGCCACATCGCGCTTGCAATCGCGGCGCTCATCGCGATCTTCGCGGCCGGCCTTGCCGGGGGCATCACGCGTCCCGGGTTTGTGGCCTTCTTCATCCTGCTCCTTCCGATCTCGGTGGTCGCCTGCGCACCGACCTTCTTCACGTCAATTCTCCTCCAGAAGCGGGTCGGCCAGAAGCACGGCTGCGTCGTCGAGTTCCGGGTGCAGCCCCAGTGGCTGGGGATCTCCGTCTTCTTCTCCGTGCTCCTCGGCTTTGTCTTCGCGGTTCCGGGGAGCATGCAGCGATTCGGCAACCTCTCGCGCGTCGCGGCGGGCCGTATGGCGCTCGCGTCCCCCGCCACGTTCCTCACCGTCGCAGGAGCGGCAGCCGTCGCCCTGTTCTTTGGCGGCGCGCTACTTGGCGACTACGGGGTCTTCTTCCTGGTCTTCCTCATCCAGATCACGTCGCTCCTCGCGCTCTTCCAGATGTTGCCCGTGGGCGGCTTCCCCGGGCTCGACATCTGGCGGTGGTCCAAGGTGTCCTACGCGGTCACGCTCGCGGGGGGCGTCCTTCTCTTCGCGATCTCGCGCGTAGAGGGCGTCCTCTTCTAGGCACCTAGCTGTCGTCCGGGCCAAGCTCCCCTTCCTGGGTCTTCGAGAGCAGGGATGGCTGCGCGGCGAGCGCCTTCTTCTCGCTCTCCTCGGTGAGCACCTCGATCCCCGACGGGCCCGCCGCAAACTGGCGCCCGAGCTCCGCGAGCAGACCTGTGATCGCCGCCTGGTTGTTCGATGCGACCGTGAACTGGACGACGCGATCCTTGCCGTGGACCGTCGTCCACACGAGGACGCGATCCCCCGTGACCTTGGTCTCCCCGTAGAACCACGCCTCCGCCTTGTACGGCCGCTCCTCCACTAGCTCGCGGACGAACTGCATGTTGTGTGCGCCGACGGACTCCTTGCACGCCGCGAACATCTCCTCATCGGTCGTGTCTTCCGAGAACCGGAAGTACTTCGCGTCGCGCTCGGCCAACTCCTTGCGCAGCAGGCGCATGAGCATCCCTGTGCTCGCCTTGCCCGTCGTGGAGAATGCCGGACACACGACCTCCACTGGCCGCGTCCGCATCGCGACGGACTGGAACTTCCCGAGCGCGTCTTCGTAGGCAGCGGTGGCGTTGAAGAACGTCCGCGAGCAAACCTGCGGGTCGAACGTGAATGCAACCGTCTTGCGTTCGCCCGGCCGGAGGTTTCCAAGCTGCACCTTGTCCCGCTTCGACTCGTAGTCGGGCTCCATCCGCTCGAAGCGCATCACCTTGTCGTCGAACTCGAGCGACAGGCGGACGTCGGCGGCGATCTCGCTGGTCCCGTTGTCGACTGCGACTTTGAGCCGGACAGCACCGCCGAGCAGCTCAGCCACCGAGGCCACCCGCAGCGTCGCCGCGTTCCGGAATGCGGTCACCGCCGCAAGGCTCGACCCGCTCCCAAGCGCCAAGACCTCCGCGAGCGCCTCATGGACGAGCGGGGAATCGGCGACCTGCTCTAAGCTCTGAGTGCCCTCCTCCTGCGCCAGCACCTGGATACGGGACAGGGCGCGCTCCATCGGCTCCAGAAGCCACGGGGAGGGGTTCCCCGCGAAGGCCCCGACAGCCACCAAGATGTTCTCTCCCACCCGAACCGAAGCGGTCTCCGCGTCCTCCACGCGCCCTGCCTGCACCGACTTTGGCTCGACCGTTGCGCCCTTTAGGGTCGCTTGGACACCCACCAGGGTGGCCACGACGTCCGCATCGGGCTCGTCGACATGCTGGTGCAGGCGTCCACCGGTATCAAACAGCGCAACGCACTGGATCCACAGCGGCGATCCGACCGCTTCGGCCGCTGCGGCGGGCGCGGTCGTTGGCGGTGTTGCAGGCTTGGCTGGGGCTGCCTCTCCCGGAAGCATGCCGTGGCGCTGGCGGGTGGCAATCGCGTAGGCGGCGCCCGCCGTGGCGATGAGCGCGATGAGCAGGATCCACGGGAACGCCGTGTCGATCACGGACGGCGCCTCCAGCTGGATCTGCACGGCCCGGTGGTCCCACTTGCCCGAGGAGTCCGTGAGGTTGAGCGTGATGAGGAAGCTCTGGTCCCCTGCAAAGGCGTTCGGCGCCTCGATGATCAGTTCTTTGGGGTTCGTGGGGTTGAAGAAGATCGCGGTCTCGTGGGTGTTGGCGGGAAGGACGAGGGCCCACGTGAGCGTGCTTATGGGATCGTCCTTGTCAAACGCGAATTGGTCTAGGTCGATCGTGACTTTGTCGCCCGGCGCAAGCGGCAGCAACTCGATGTAGAGAATCTCGGGCCCGATGTCCGGCGGGTTGCGCAGGAGTACCACGAAGTCTTGCCGGACGGTTGTGTGCAGGTCCGAGGCGCGCAAGGAGACTTCGAAAGTGAAGTTGAACGCGTCAGCGCCGCGTCGGAAATAGAGCCCCGGTTCCCACGTGAGCTCGGCGCGGTACGACCCGGGGGGCTGAACGAGCGTCATGCCCGCAGGACCCGTGACCAGTTGGATGATGACATCCTCGTTCTCGGGGTCCGCGACTTGTACCCTGTAAACGTAGGAGTCGACGATGTTCGCGTCGAGCCGCGGGGTCGAGACGAAAGTGGGAGGCTGGTTGGCCCCACCCATCGGCTCCTCGACGAGCAACGCGAGGGTCACCGTCTGCGCGTCGTTTCCGTCACTGACGCGGACGGTGAAACGGAACTCTCCGAAGGTTGATGGCGTCCATTCGAGCGTGTTGCCCGTGATGACTGCACCCGGGAGCCCTTGGACGGTCAGGACGAGCGTGGCGATGTCCTCGAGGTCCGCGTCGCTCACATCGAACGTGTAGATGAACGGGATGTCCACGATTCCCGTCAGGTCCATGGCGCCGGGGATGCTTGCGAAGAACGGCGGCGCGTTCACCCATATCTCGTACGAGGTCGAGTTGGTGTTCCCGGCCGCGTCACCCAAAGTAACCGTCACGTCGTACCTTCCGGGCGCAGGGAACGAGTGGTTGCCCGCGGGTCCGGGGATCACGATCAGCGCGCCGGTTTCGTTGAGGAACTGCCACGAGTAGCTCGTCACCCCGACGTTGTCGAAGTCCCCGGGGTCGGGTGCGAAATCCACCGACGTGTTCGCGGCCACGCGGACCGGAGATCGGGAGGCGGGCCACGGAGGTTGGATGTCCATGAGGTCCACGACGATTGTCCGCGGCCGGTCGAGGTTGAACACGAGGGCGCCCTGGAATCCGCCGACTGAGACGGCGGCTGCCCTGTACGGTGAGCTGTCCTGGCGGCCGCCCACGGTGAGTCTGAACTCCATCCCGTAGAAGGGCGCGGCCGTCCCGTTCGCGCCGGTCGTGGCCACGCCGGCGCCGGCGCCGCCCGCGTCTGTAAGGGCGATCGAGATGCCGGCGACGGGCAGACCGCCGATCTGGGCGGCCAGGGTCAGCGTCCAGAATACCTCGATGGCCGCGGCATCGAACACTTCGAACGTGGAGTTGTCGGCCGGCGTGTCGTACAGGCGCAGGCTCGACCACCCGCTGGCCGTTGCGTGGCGTGTCCCGGGCGCGCTGCCCCCGATCACCCCGTCGAAGATGTCAAGGGTGGATACGCCCGAGGCGGTTGCGAGGGCAAGCGACGCGCCGCGCAGGGTGGGGCCTGTCAGCGTCGCGATGGACCCGCCCTCTGCGGAAACGCTCGTGGCGGCGCCGTCCACGAGGAGCCCCGTGATCACGACGTTGGCGGAGTCCGTGATGCGCACGCCCAAGCTGCCGCCGGTCGTGCTCAGGTTGGTCGCTGTGAGCAAGCTGCACAGGAACACGTCCAACCCCAGGCCGGATGCCGGTGCCAGGACGATGTCGACCAGTGCCACGCCCGGGCTCAGCAGGACCCCCAAGCCGGCCTGGGAGGTCCCACGGACCTCCAGGCGCTCCACCAGCGCGCTGCTCGAATTCTCGATCAGGACCCGGCCCGGGGACGCAAACACATCGGAAAGCTGCAGCCCGAACGCGCCGGAGAGGCGGAGCGCCTCCTCCGTCTGGTTCGTGAAGGTCCCGTTGCGCAGCGTGAGGCCTTGGGCGTTGCCCGCGGAGACAACACCCCTTTGGCCGCCCTCAACGCGGATGCCTTCGAAGACCGCACCAAGCGGGCTGAGAAGGTCCACGCCTGTGGAGCCCGCGCCCACCGATACGCTGAGCCGGGTGGCGACAAGGCCCGAGGTGTCCAGTGAGAACACCCCCGTGCCGTTGGGCCCGACGGTCACGTCGACGTCCGTCAGTTGGCTGGCAAATGCCTGATCGAGCCGCAGCCCCGTCGAGCTCGCGCCGACCTGCACCGTGACGTTGAAGGCCCGCAGCGAGCCCCCCGAGACGGTCACCCCGAGGGAGATATCGGCGGTCGCGATGTCGACCTGGCGAAGCGTCAGGCCGAGCGTGCCGCTCGTGCTGATCCCGACCGAGCCCTGGGCGCCGGTGACGGTGGTGGCCACCAGGACGCTGCCAGACGAGTCCACGACGTGCACGCCAGTGGCGCCGACACCCGCCACGACGGTCAGGTTTGAGGCGTTGAACACGTTGTTGTCGAACTCCACACCGACCGCGGAGGGACCGGCAGTGATTTGGCAGTCGGTGACACGGACGATCCCCGAGGACGCGATCCGAAGCGCCACCCCGCTGGCCGCCGAGAGGTTCGTGCGGTGGACATCGGCAAACAGCGCGAAGTCCGCAATCAGGCCCCCGAGCGCTCCGTCGAGCACGCTGTCCTGCACGTCCACGCGGGCGGGGGCGGCCGCGGCAACCGCGACGCTGGCGGTCGAGGTCAGCGTGCTGTTGCGGATGACGATCCATGCGCCTCCGGTCGCATCGACCGCAGGGCCCGCCGATGTGAACTGGACGGCGAGGAGGATCAGGAACACGGACGCGTTCACGGCCACCGCGGGGCCGGCGGGCGAAGTGATCCGCGTGTCGTACATGCGCAGGTCGAGGGCGGGTCCCGGGCCGACCGCGGGTGTGGCCCCGGAGGTGCCTATCGTGCCGTTTCGCACGATCGCCGCGGAACCGCCCGAGAGGCACACCGCACAGGCGGAGAGCCCCTCGGCCCAGAGCCGGTCCACGTCCAGCGTCGACGCGCCGGCAAGGACAATGGCCTCGGCCGGGGCGCCCGATACGTTCAGGTCTGTGCCTTCAAGGGAGCTGGCCCCTTCCAGGAGCACCGCCACGCCGTTTGCGAGCCCCGCCACCCGCAGGTCGGCAACGGTGACCACCGAGTTGGCGCGTGCCGTGATCGCTCCGCCGCTGCCGCCGGCCATGTCCACGGCCCGGAAGAGCGCGGTGCTCTGGTTGAGCACCACCCCGCCGCTGGCTCCCGAGACCTGGGTCCTGACGAGGCGCACGGTGGAGCCCGTGGCGCTCACCCCCGGAACCGGCGTGCCGCTCCCCGGGTGGGAGAGCGTCGAGTCCGTTGCGTCAAGTGTGCTGCCCCCGGTGAAATCGAGGGCCCAGCTGCTCGGCCCGTCCGCCTGCTGCAACGTGGCCGCCTCAAGCAGCAGTGTCGAGCCGCCTGTAAACTGCACGAGGAAGAGGCCGGTCGGGGCCGACCGGAAGGCCAGGGACGCGCTTGCCACGCGCAGCGTCCCGCCGGAGCTTCCGTTGAGCGACCCTTCGAGCACGGCGTCGTTGGAGACGATTCCCTCGTCCGGCCGTACGACGGCCCAGCGCACGGCCCCTCCGGGCGCCGTGTAGATGCCGAAGAGCGTGTTGTTCTCGAACCACCCGCCGGAGAGCCGGAGCGCTCCCCCCGCATCGACGCGGGTGCCGTTGCCGGTGTTGGCAAGGGCCGTGAGCCCCGCGACGTCGGCCAAGCTCGTCGGGTCAACCTGCAGGCCGTCCCCGTTGTTCCCGGACACGGTGAGCGCCGATCCGACAACCGTGCTCGCGTCTTCAAGCACGATCCCGCCACGCCCGTTGGCCGTCGAGACGACTCCCGAGAAGTTGGCCTGGGTCGTAGAGAGGTGGACGCCCTCGCCACCGTTGGCATCGGCGCTCAGGGTGTCCAGGGTGAGGTTCGTGACCTGCCGGAACGAGGCCCCCCGACGCCCATTGCCCGTCAGGCTCGTCCGCTCCACCGTGATGTCCGCGGTGTTGGTTACCGCGAGCCCGTCCCCCCCGTTGAGCGACAGGGACCCGTCCCGGATGGAGACCCCGGCGCTGCCATCGACCAGTGCGCCAACCGACGCCCCCGAGGCGGAGAGCCGCACGACCTGCACACCGGTGCTTCCGTTGACGAACAGCCCCACCTGGGCCGCACCGGAAAGGTCGGCGTCTGTTACCAAGACCGATGTCGAATTAGAGACCCAGAGGTCTACGTACGCGGACTGGGCCGCCACGCCGTCGACGGTCACGTTTGACGACCCAATGATCCCCAGCCCGGTCCCGTTGGCCGAGAGGTTGAGCCCGGTGAGACCAGCACGCGTGACGTTGTCCAGCCACACCGCGTCCCCGGTGGCGTTTGCCACGGAGACCTGGCCCAACGAGAGGTTGGTGACATTGGCGAAAAGGGCCCCGTAGAGGCCGACAGCTTCGAACGAGAGGTTGGTGGCGACGATCTCCTGGCTCCGCGTGACGATGAGACCATAGGGGTGTCCGGCTCCGACCAGCCCCCGGAGCGTGACGTTCGACGAGCTGTCCACCCAGACCGTCCCGTAGCTGGCGGAGTCCACCGACAGCGGGCCGTCGAAACTCACGTTCGAGGAATTCCACACGAGCAGCGCGGCCACCGCCTGCGTGCCCGTCACATTGCGGCCGGTCACATCGGAAGCGACCTGCAGGGCCACGACGCTCTGGCTCGTAAAGACGGTGACCACCATCCGCACGTCCTCGATGGTGACGTTGCGCCCGCCGCCCACGACCTGGATCATGTCGCCCTCAAGCGCGTTGCCCGTGACGTTGTGGAGCGAGAGCCCGTCGCAGTTGTCGCACAACACGCCGTTGACGGCAAAGGTCACCGAGAGGTTGTTGACCGCCGAGGGCGCGAAGGCTGCACCGGTGAAGAGCAGGCCCGGGTAAGCGCCTGGCCCGGGGCCGCCCGCGTTCGATTCGAAGATGACGGGGGCCGCAGCGGTGCCGTTGACAAAGAGCCGCCCGCGGATGTCCAAGACCCTGCTGTTGTCAAAGGCCCACCTGCATCCCGCGTCGACAATCAGGGTGTCGCCATCGGAGATCGTGATGTCGCGGTGGACGTGGTAGTTGCAGGACGGAGGCGATGGGAGCGGGTCGAGGTTCGTGCCGGCCGCCGAATCCAGGGAGGCCATGGTGTAGGTGACCCCCGTGCCGGGCGAGGTCCAGGCCGCCGCGGCGGGGGTCGTGGCCAGGAGGAGAGCGGCAACTGCCGCCAAGAGGCCAGCAGCCACCCAGAGCGCGGTACGGCCACGGCCACCCATCACCGTTGGCTCGCACGAGACCTTTATAAGGGTATTTGGCTCGCTCTCGCACGCTGGCTGCCGCTAAACACGGCCAGGGGGAAAGGGGGGCCGGAGCCCCCCGAAAGGCGCCCGGAGGCTGTCGCCCCGGGCCAACGCGGATTCTAGTCCCGGCGCCGGCGCCCGAGCACGGCCACCACGCCGACTAGCCCAACGGCCACGAGGGCGTAGGCACCTTCGAAGCCCGGCGTCTCGACCGGGCCGCATGTCCCGAGGTCATTGCAGTCGGCGATCCGAACGCGGATGCTGTCTGTGTAGGTCTCGGACTCGAGCAGGTTCGAGTCCCGGATCTGGTAGTAGACCGTCACGTTACCCTCATCCAACCCCGCGTCGATCCGGAAGTTCTCCGAGAAGGGCGCCCACGTGACCGCAGAGAGGTCGGCCGAGGGGCCCACGCGCATCTCGAGGTTCCCCTCGAAGTTGTCAAAGCCCTCCAGCTGCAGGTTCAGGTTCCGGTCGATCGTCTCCACGTCCCCGTTGTTGATGATGATGAAGCCCGTGGGCGGGGTCGTGTCCAGAGCGATCGTGGTGAAGAACGCCTGCGACTCGCGGCCGTTCAAATCCCGGAAGCGCACATAGACCGTCTTTTGCGTGCCGTCCCCGGGCGAAAGTTCGACCGTAGCCGTCGGCGAGAACGGCTGCCAGACGGCCCCCAGGAAGTAGAGGGACGTCGAGAGCTGCATCTCCCCGACCGCGATGTCGTCCGTGGCGGCAAGCGCTAGCGTTACGGTCCGCGAGGTCGTGACCTCGTCGCCGCTCTCGATGACAATCGACCCCGTCGGCGCTGTCACGTCGACCACGAAGTCGATCTGGATCACCGGCGACGAGACGAGGCCGTAGATGTCGGAGGCCCGCACATAAAGCGAGCGCGGTCCACTGCCCGGCGGCAAGTCGTAGATCAGGTCGCCGGCCGTCGGGTAGCTCCGCGCCGAACTGAACGAGGAGTCCGGCGAGATATCGATCGAAGCCAGGCCCGAAGCGTCCGAGGCGCTCACGCGCACGATGGCCACCGTTGTATTGAGGTACACGGTATTGTCGCGTGACAGCGTGTTGAGCAACGTCGCAGACACGCTCGGCGCGGTCGAGTCCAACAGGATCGAGGCGTTGTAGAGCGGGTCGCCCGAGCGCCTCCCGTTCGCGTCGAAGTACTCCACGTGGACCGTCTTGATACCGTCGCCGGACGAGAGTGTCCACGGGATGACCTTGGTCACGGCCTGCTGCGCGGTGCCGCCCACCTTCAGGTCCACCGGGGTTTCCGTCCCGCCTGTGTTCGAGACCATGGCCAAGTCGATGCCCCCTGCGTCAAACGCAAGCAGCGTCAGGTTGACCACCGCCGAGCTCGTGGTCGAGGCCCGGTCGTCAAGGTAGAGTGCCCCCGTCGGGTCCACGGTGTCGAGCACCACGGACTGGTTGACAGGTTCCGAAATCACGCCGGACGTGTCCATGAAACGCATCCAGACGACCTTCCGTCCGTCCCCCGACGACAGGAGCAAGTTCGCCTGCCCGTTCGAGGGGTAGGGTTTGAAACCCTCGGGGAACGAGAGCGACTCCGACGCCGAGTAGAAAGCCACACCCCAGGTGTCCGACGCGCTCATGACGATGGCCACGAGCGGGCTCGTCGCGTCTGCTCCGTTGTTGATGGTGAAGGTGCCAACGGGTGGCGTGGTGTCCAGCCGGTAGTCCGAGACCTGCATTGCAATCTGGGGCCCCGAGATTGCGATGATCGCACGCGTGTTGATGTCCTCACCCATGGCGAACGCCGCTGTCGTCTCCCACTGGTCGCCCAAGGCCGCAACCATGTCGTTGGTCTTCAGTGCGACCCAATCCACCACCGCCTCCTGGCTAGAGTTGCTCGTGCCCGATGACCCGAGCCGCCATGTGACGGTCGAGTTCGTCGGGACAGACAGCGTGGCGCTGCCCAGCCCGACCCATCCGCGCTGCTCGTTCTCCGTCTCCAGGAACGCAGCGTCGTAGGTGTCGTCGGTGAGGGAGAACATGATCACGACCGTGCCGTCTGTGGTGAGGTCGGCGCCGGTTCCCATGGTAGTCGACGACCCGTTGTTGGAGACGAGGCGCAGTTGGGGGTTCGGCCCGGCGGTGCAGCAGTCGCGGACGACTCCGACATAGCCCGCCTGGCTCGCTCCCTGGTACGCAACGGCGCCCGTGAGGAGCATCGTCGTGTCCCCGGGGGAGCCCGACTGCCCGCCATTCACGACCCGTACGGCCGCGAGGCCTTCCGCCGTGTAACTCGTGCCCGAGACCCAGGACCCGTTGGCGTATGTTACGCCGACCGCGCCCGTGGCGGCGGCCGTCGACGAGAGCTCTAGGCCCTCGCCGCTCAGTCCGGTAGTGTCTGCAGCCCAAGATGTCGGGTTTAGCGAGAGTCCGGAACTCGCGTCCGGGATGTCCTCCAACCAGTACGCGCTCACGTCAGTGTGGTACGTTGTGTGGATCTCCACGCTCGTCGGGAACGAGGGGTTCGAAGCACGGACGAAGTGGACCGCGAACCGGACGTACCGGTCGACCATCTCGTCGATCGCCGTGTTAAGGGCGAATGGCGTCCAAACCGTCCAGGGCCCGGTGACCTGATTGGCGGACGAGAACTCCACGCTCGAGATGCCGTTGAGGGCCTGGTTACTTGTGTTGAAGACGATCAGTTGGGCGAACGCGCCGGCGTACAGGCCCGTGTCGATGGGCGCGCTCGTGTACGTGCCACTGGCCGCGTACCATTGCATCCCGATCTCGAGCCAGTCGACCTCAAGGGTAAAGTCCGCGCCGCTGCCGTAGGTCGTGGGCGCGAGTCCCCCGGCGAAGGGCACGAAGGGCTCGTACGTGGAGATCAAGGTTCCCACTGAGTGGGTCCCAAGGGTGAACGTGCCGGAGGCGTTGGTGAAACTTGCCCTGAGCGACCCGGTGGTTCCGTCGACCACGGTGACCATGACATCGATAACATCCCCTTGAGCGACCTCACGGCCAGTAATCGAGACGCCCGCGGCGCTCTGCCAGAAGTCGACACTCACGCCTCCGGAACCGTTGTCCGTAAGGAAAACCCCGAAGCCCCTGAGGGCCGCGGGAACCGTGGCGTTAATCCACCCCACGGCGACCATCGAACCCCCGTTAGCCGCAAACGGAACACTCACTCGAGCGGTCAGGTTCAGGCCCACCTGGTTCTTCAAGTCGAACCCGCCCTGGTCGTCGCGCATCCGAAGGTAGGGGTTGAGGAGCGACGTGTTCGAACTGTCCGTCTGCAGGGTGAGTACCCCGCCAGACACAACGGCTGTGTCGTTCCACTCCCAGACCGTGGGGTCGGGCGTTCCCGAGCCGCCGAAGTCCTCGAGCGAGAGGTCCCGCAGTTGGACGCCTTGTCCGGAGAGCTGCGTGTAACTGTCAAGCGTGCCGGCGCCCCATTCAACCTGCGAACTGACGCGCGCAAAACCCGTATCCGCGGCGGTGACATTGGCCTTCAAAAGGGCCGACCCGGACGCGGGTATTATGGCGCCATCTGCCGGCAACATCCCGTCGACGATGACTACCGCCGCCGCCGGCATGGACGCCACCCCAACGGTCGAACCGACCATGACGATCATCATTACCGCCGCAGCGATCCTTCTACCTGGCGAACTTCGATTCTGGTTGGGTGTGGACACTTCGAACCCTCTTCGGGCAAATCCCGAGCGAGGCTATTTGACCGTTGTGGCAGGCCTCGGTGGACCTGGTTGTTTCAGGCGCTGCGCCGGGGCCTCCCGGGGCCGGGCAGACTACATATACGAGGGGACGGCCGCGTCGTCCATCCCCTCTTCGTCGTCCTCGTAGTCGTCCCCGGCGGTAGCTGTGGCCCTAGGGCGGGCGCCTCTCGACCCCTCGAGGCGCGCGCGCGCGGCCGCCTCGGGCGTGAGGCTGACCGCGTGGCCGGCCAGGCACCGGTACACCAAGCGGTCGCCCGCCACGCCGGTGAAGAACGAGGTCTCCTCACATTCGATACAACCCACCTCGTCGCGCAGCCCCCGCACGGAGGAGAGCCCCCCGACCGAGAGCGCCTTCGAGAGGATGGGCAGGCGTCCGATCCCGCCGCAGATGGGACACTGAATCTCCTCCCCGACGGCCGTTTCGCGGTCGACCGCGAGCGACACGAGGTGGTAGAACGCGCCGCGCCCGGCACTGCGCTTCTCGAGGCGCCGCGATTCCATGAGTTTCTTGAGCGCGTAGTTGACCTGCATCGCCGTCTTGTCCGGGAACATGCGCACGAGGTCCTTCGGCCGCCACTCGCGCGCGGGGTCGCTCATCATGCGGTGGATGATCTCCTCCTCGATGGGGCGGTCCTGCGCTTCCCTCGGTCTGTCGGACGGCGCGGGTGCCACCCGTGACATCTCGCTCTCGAACCGGTCGAAACTGGCCAGCGAGTAGAATGCAGCGCGCCCCTCGGAGCGCTTCGTCAGCAGCTCCGCCTCGAGGAGTTTCTTGAGCGCGTAGTTGACCTGCATGGGGGACTTCGTCTGGAAGACGCTGAGCAGGTCCTTGGGGCGCCACTCCTTGCGCGGGTCCTCCTCCATCTTCTCCAGGATCTGGTCCTCGAACGCGGAGCCGCGGGGGCGCCCGGCCCCCTCCTGCTCGCCCTCGGAGCGGCGTGGGCGGCCGAGCCGCGAGCCGGTGGGCAACTGGGCGGCTTGCTCGGCCGCCGGCGTCCCGGGGATGCAGTAGAAGGCCGCGCGGCCCTCGGACCGCCGGACGAGCCTTTGCTCCTCGACGAGGCGCCCGAGCGCGTAGCTCATCTGGGGCGGCTTGACCCATTCCATCTGCGCGAGGAGGTCCTTGGGCCGCCATTCGCGGGTGACATCCGACTGGATCTTCTCCAGGATCTTCTCTTGCAGGCTCACGGCGCCCCGCCCACCCCTGTCCGACAATAAAGGTTCTGCCCCAGGCGCCTGGCGGCGGCTCAGACGTTAGCGCGGACAGGTCACGGTTCGGGCGGAAGCTCGCGGCGCATCACGGTCTGGGCGGCCGCAAAGCCCAGGGCCGCCCACGCGGCGCGCGCCGCCCCGTCCCGCCGGTCGACCACGACCTCCACCCGGGGGACACGCTTGACCTCGAACCAGCGGAAGGCGTCGCCGACCATCGCCGACAGCCGGCCCTGCCGGCGGAAATCGGGTTCGACCCATGCGCCCTCGATGAGCCCGATGCGCCCGCCCGCGTACCCGAGCGGAGCGCCCGCGGCCCGCGCCACGAGGAACGAGACGACCCGACCGGCCCCGTCCAAGGTGACCGGCACGCGCATGCGGTCGTCTGCCATGCCCCCTTCCAAGTGCTCGCGCCACATCCGCCCGAAGTCGATGGACAGCCCGTAGGCGGGGTCCACTTCCTCGTATGCGCGCCCGAGTGAGAGTACGAGCTCCCCGATTCGGTCGAGGTCGCGCTTCCCCGCTGGACGGCATGGGGTGGGGCTGCCACTCACCGGGAGTCCCCCTTGCGCCCTGTGCCGGCCCGACGTGGCGCGCCAAGCTCGTCGGTCACGTGCCGCGAGGGGCGCTCCACAAAGCCTCGGCCCTCGACAAACACACGCCCCGCGACCCGCCCCGGCGTCCTCATCCCCCCAGGCGGCACCCGTAGGGGCGGGGGCCGTATAATCCCCACCGAGCGCACGAATCTACAAATCACCCATGCGGGCATCGCCGCCCCGGAGGGGGAGCGTGGCCGGACAGACCCTCGGCCAGCGGCAGGGGACAGCTGCCGCCTACCGGGAACTCGTCCTGGGTGTCGTGCTTGGCACGGTCCTTGCGCTCATCACCGTCCTACTGTCCATCCTGGCGCCGCTCGTCGGGTTCGGCCAGGCGCCGACCGCCGTCTCGGCGGCGCTCTTCTTCGCCACGGGCGTTGGCCTCGGCGTCCTTTTGTGGGTGGCCTCGCGCCGCGAGCGCGAACTCCGGCGCATCTACCAGGCCGTTGCCAACGTCAACATCGGGGGCGTCGTCGTGGACGACCCCGACGGCCGGATCGTGTTCGCCAACGCCAAATTTTCCGAGATGGTTGGCCGGCCCCACGCCGAAATCCTCGGCCTGCCGGTTGATCAGGTCGTCGGCTCCGACTCGCGGGCGCTCGCGCAGGCCGAGGGTATGCGGCGCAAACTGGGAGCGTCCACCGTCTACGAGATCGAGCTCAAGCGCCCTGACGGGCTGGGGACAACCGCGCTCGTCTCGACCCAGCCACTCGAGGCCGGCGAGCGCCAGGTCGGGTCGGTCTCCTTCTTCCTCGACATCACGCAGCGCAAGCGTGCTGAGCGCGAGCTCACCCAGGCCAAGGAGCTCGCCGAGTTCTTCCTCGACCTGATCACCCACGACATCTCGAACATCAACCAGGGGATCCGCGGGTTCGGCGAGATCCTGCGCGCGGACGTGGAGGCTCCGCCCGACAAGCGCAAGCGCTACTCAAACCGCATCCTGGCCCAGGTCGACCGGTCGAACGCGCTCATCACGAACATCAAGAAGATCTCGGCGCTGCGCTGGGCGTGGTCGGAGGTGCCGGAGGGGACGGTCGACCTGGAGGAAGCCGTGCGCCAGGCCATCGGCATCGCGATGGGCTCCTTCCCCGGGCGGCGCGTCGAGATCGACCTTCGCAACCTGGTGGGGCCCTTCGAGACCCGCGCCGACTACCTGGCGACCGAGCTCTTCTACAACCTGATCCACAACGCGATCAAATACACGCCCGGCCAAACCGCTACGGCCGACGTGGAAATCACGCGCCTGCCAAGCGGCTCCGCACTCGTGACCGTCTCAGACCACGGGCCGGGAATCCCGGACGAGGCGAAGGAGACTTTGTTCACGCGGATCGCGCCTGACCGCAAGGCGCAGATGCCCTCGGGGTACCACTCGGGGACGGGCCTCACGCTCGTGCGCCTCATCTCCGAGCGGTTCGGCTGGAAAGTATGGGCCGAGAACCGGGTGCGTGGAGATTTCAAGCAAGGGACCAACTTTTGCACCGAGGTCACCTCAGCACGGGGCCCGCGCGGATGAAGCCCCAACCCTTTAATCGCCGGGCCCACCTCGCGGCCGGGGAGGACGCTCCGTGCCGCTCGAGGACGAGGTTCTGCGCTCCATGCAGAGCGACGCCGCGCGCGAATGGCGGCCGCGCGATGTCCACACGGCGTTCCAAAACAAGACGCTTGTCCAGGTGCAGTACGCACTGAAGAAGCTCGTGGAGCAGGGCGCGATCGTCAAGCGGACGGTCGGCCGCGGCGTCCTCTACCGCGTCGCCGAGACCGCCAGGATGCCGGCCGACATGCATGTCTGCCCGGCGTGCGGGGGGCGGGGGACGATTCCGGTGGCACAGCTGCCCGAAGAGCGCCGCCGACGTGCTGCAGCGCGCGAGCCCGCGCCGGGCGAGGGGGCCGAGGCGGAGAGCGAGCTCAGCCCGGAGGAACTCATCCCCGTGGAGGTCGAGTCAGTCGAACTCGTGCAGGCGGGCGTCGAGGGAGAGGCGGTCTGCCAACGTTGCACCCGGACGAGCTATTTTGCGCGGCTGCTGGACGACGGCCGGCTGCTCTACTGTTGCTCCCGCGGACACCGGACGCTCCTGGCCGTCGCCGCGTGACCGGCGCGGCTTCCAGTTCTCGGCCTCCAAGAAGGCGATGCCCTCTCGGCCGCAGGCCGAACGCAGCGCTCCGACGAGGGTGGTGTGGCGGCCCTTTCGGTCCTCCGCCGGGACCGGGCACGTCTCGTTGATCCGGCGGTCGAGTTCCCCGGGGCGCGCGTGGAGCGCATCGGCCATCACCTCGGCCGCCCCGGCGGCAGCCGCTCGGCGCGCGATCTGTCGCACGGCGTCGGGCGAGGACTCCGGGTAGAGCGGCCCCGCGAAAACGTAGGTGCGCACGCCCGCCTCGGCCACCTCGGCCATCGCCTCAAACCGCGCGTCGACGGAGGGGCAGCGCGGCTCCCAACGGCGCCGCTCGCGGTCGTCCCCGGTTGCGATGGAGAAGCCAACTTCGTTTTCGGGACCGCGCGCCAGCAGGTCGATGTCACGCGTGACGAGTGGGCCCTTCGTGAGCACGGAGACCGGCCACCCCGCGCGGTCGAGCACCTCGAGGCACCGGCGCGTTACCTCGAGCTCGCGCTCGACCGGCTGGTAGGGGTCCGTGACGGTCGAAACGCCGACGACCCCCCGCTCCCGCTTGCGTACCTCGCGCGCGAGAACCGTCGGGGCCGAGCGCTTCACGGAAATCGTCTGGGCCCAGGAGGAGCGGTCGACCCGCACGACGTCGGGGGCGTAACAATATAGGCAGTCGAACGCGCACCCGCGGTATGGGTTGAGTGCCCAGTCGTAGCCCGAGAGGAGCGAAGGCGCAAGCGCTTGCTTGCACGCGACCTCGACCAGCCGGGCCCCGCCCATGGGCCGCGGTTCAGCGCGCCGCCTCATAGCGTTTTGGTCGAGGCGCAACGCATCGTCGGGCAAGAGAGTTGGTGCCGCCCTTACTAGCGGATGTACGCGTCTAGCCGACGCTGCACTTTCAAGTCTCTAAGGACCCGGCTCTCCCCGACCCACCGCGCCAGCGGGATGGCCATGACCTCGCGCAGCCGCCGGAGCGCCGCGTCCAGGCTGTCGAACTTCCGGGGCGGCTGGGCCACCGCCCGACGTACGTGCTCCCGCACGTTCCAAACACCCACCGGGAGCACATAGCCGGGGTGGGTCTCCCGGAAGATCACTACGCCAGCCTGCCGTCCTTCCCGCACAAGCGCCTCGTTGACCGCCAGGCGCGCCGCGTAATAGCACCCGCCGATGGACGCGTAGGACTTGCGCCCACCGTGGAACTCGGCGTCGCCCATCACGACCACCTCCGACCCGAACGGGTTCCAGGTCGTTTCCGGGTACCACGCCTCGATCAGTTCATAGCGCCACGCGGTCGGCATGAAGAGGACCACCCAGCGTGTGTCTAGGTCGTAGGTCTCGTAGAGCCGGTACTCGTCTATCGTTGGCGCGTGTCTTGTCGCGTCCATCAGCTTCTCGCCGAGCATCGAGTCGACCGCCGTGATCGACCAACGCGTCGGCACGAACCGCCGGCGCCGGTGGTCACCAAACGCGCCCACCGAGAACGCGCGCTGCAGTTGCGATACCAGGAGGCCGTCGCGAAAAAGGTCCGACACCGCTCCCCGCGCTGTGTGGTCGGTGTCGTAGAACTTCTTCTCAAGCCGCGGGTCAAACGGCGTGTTCTCCACCTCGAGGCCGGTCAGCGGGGCCGAAGGCCCAAACGGCTGCACCTCGTCGTCCAAGACGACCCGGCCCACCGGCCGCCTGCGGAACGCGACGTCGACCACCGCGGGCCGGGCAAGCAGCGCAAGTTCGCGGGTGCGCTCGACGACCTTGTCCCGCGCCTCCACATCGTGGACGCGTACATAGTGCATCCCGCGGACCAGTTGCTGCCGGAAGTCAATGATCTCCTCCACCGTGTGGCCCACCCACCGCTCAGGGGTGTCGAGCTTGGTCGTGTCGCCGACTGACGGGGGGACGAGCGGCCCCACCGCGACCTTCGGGTAGCCGGTGCGGCCCACGAACACGGCGGGGGGGGAAGACCCCTCCAAGGTGAGCCCCTCACCGATTAGCGATCGAGTGCGCATCGTCGAGTACGCCCGCATCATCACGGGGCACGACGGCTTCCCGCACAGCAGCTTCGCCCCCCGGCAATGGAGGCACATGTCCGGGGCGATCCCCGCGGGCGCGACGAAGAGGTCGGAGGGGAGCGCGCCTGCCGGCGCGAACTCCGGGTCGAAGGCCGTCACGTGGGCAACCCAGTTGGGCGGGCCTCATAAGCCTTTACGGGGGCAGGGCGAATGCCCGCCCCCGGGCAAGGGGCCCCATCAGGTGGGTGCAGCGGTTTCCTCTGCCTTGGCCTTCTTGGCCGCCTTGTCTTTGAGCATCTTCCAGTCGAGCAGGCCGGCGAGCATGAGCATGATGCCGCCCACGATCGCGAGGTAGACGCCAACGCCGATGCTAGCGGTCACGGTGACCGACACCACGTTCAGGAGCGAGATGTCAACACCCATCTGTGCAAGCAGCGGCGTGGCGATGGCGATATGAAGGATCCCGAGCACCATCACGCCCCCTCCAAGGCCCGCGGACGCCAGGCCCATCTCGGGCTTGTTGAGAAAGAGCAGAATGAGACCGACGATCCCGAGCAACAGGGCAATGGGCGCCGCGATGCCAAGCAGCGCGTTGTAGGAGCCAACCCCGGCCCAAGCCCCGGGAACCCCGAACGGGAGGCAGATCCTGAAGAAGACCGCATCCGTGCACGTCTGGAAGTTGATCCACGGCAAGATCGATCCGAGGATCGCCAGCAGCCCCCCGATCAGGCCCAGGACGATTGCGCCCCAGGGCGTGTCCGATGGCGGCGAGGGCGGGGGCTGCTGCGCGTACGGCTGGGGCGGGTATTGCTGGGGCGGGTAGTAGCCGGGGGGCGGCGGGTAGGGCGCAGGCGCCATCGGCGGAGGCGCTTGCGGGGGCACTTGCCCCGGCGGCGGCGTTGCGACATTCGGTTGCGGCTGCGGCTGGTTCGGCTGCGGTGACAAGGTACCCACCCGGGGTTGACTAGCCGGCGGGGCTAGATAATACCTGCCTGCCGCATAACAACCGGCCCATTGGGCTAGTCCCGGCAAGAGAACTCGCGATCGCGTACAGAAAAAAAGGAAGGACGCCGGGACCGCGTGGCCCCGGCGGAAAAGGAACCCCTCGAGTCGCTCTAGCTCTGGAATTCCTTCTTCGAAAGCAGCAGGAGGATGAACCCGATGAGTCCGAAGACCAGGTGGAGGCCGACAAGCGCCAAGACGCCGCCAATCACGGCGATCATCCACTTCTTTCGCATGAACGAAAGGATCATCGCAAGCGCGCATCCGACCACCCCGAGGATGATCATGATGCCGAACAAGGCACCGAGAGCCGCAAAGGTTCCCATTCCCGGAAAGCCACTCGTCGAAGCGGTTCCCGCGACTGACAGGGCCGCTATCCCCAGAGGGAGTAGGACCAAGCCGATCAGTAGGGCGAGTATGTACATCACCCCAGCGATGATTGGCTTGGCCGTCGTCTCTACCGGCGGCGGGCCCGGCGGAGGCATGCCAGGCGGCGGCATGCCAGGCGCAGCCATGCCAGGCGGAGCCATGCCAGGCGGCGGTGCAGTCATCTGTCCAGGCGCAGGCTGTACTTGTGGAGGAGTCATTTTTAATCCACCCGCGAGCCATTTAGGCTCGCCCTATAAAAGAAGGGTGGTTCCCCCAGCGCAGGTACCCGGGGAATTTCCTGTTATGCGTTACTTCTGGCGGGAGGGCCCGCCCTATCAGGGAGCGGCCCGCGTGAGGCCCCGCTGACCCGGTTGGCCGGGCACGCGGCCTGCGGGGGCGCCCACGACGGGCTCCGGCGGGACCTTGGCGAGGGGTCGGGAATCCGCGCCCCGAGCCAGGCGCGGCTCCGGGATCCGCCTTCGCGTGCGGACCAAAGAAGGCCGTTGCCTGATTGTCGGCTACGGCTTAGGCGCCTCCGGCGGCTGCTGGGCCGGCGGCTGTGCTGGCGGCGTTGCTGGCGTTTCTTCGGGAGCCTTCTTGCCCATCATGGCCATCGCGCCTCCAATCAGGCCGACGACGCCGGCCACGAGCGCGAGGATCCAAGCGAGACCGCCGCCCCAACTGATGGTGCCAAGAGCCCCCATGTCGATCGACCCGAAGAACGAGGTCGCGGGGCTCGGGTCGTAGGCGTCAAACGCCCCGGCGGGCGCGTCCGATTCAAGCGCCCCCGGCATGCCCGTCATGAAAAGGACTGCCGCCAAGAGCGCGATGATACCGCCCGCTAGCACGATGGCCCCCACCGTCTTCGGCGCCATCTTGCCCATCATGGCCAACGCGCCACCCGCAATCATCAGGATGAAACCAATCAAGACCATGATCATTGTCATGGACATCAGTCCCCCGACCGCGTCGAGGTCCCCAGCGGCGTAGCTCGTGGTCACCGACATTCCTGCAACATCCGCGGTCACGCCCGACAGACCATAGCTGGCGGTAGTCTCCATAGTCGAGCCGGCAATGTCCACGCTCGTGGTTGTCGCGTACCACGGCATGAACAACGTTACGATCACCAGTACAGCACCGATGATGCCCAGAATCCCAGGCATCTTTCCTGATTTGGACTTATCAGCCACCTCAATTTACCCCGGTGCGACATGGGAATCAGATATATATAGAGAGACTCGCCGCCAGGCGGACGGCCAGCACGTTGCGGGCGCCGGGCTTCTTGCCTTCGTCGCGGATCTGCTCGATCTTCACATCCGAGTGGTCCCCCATGGCCATCGCGACGAGCGTGTGATTGAACTCCGCGAGCGGCTTGTCCCCAGTGCGGCGAGCCCGTCGCGTTCTACACGCCGACGTGCGGGTCGTGCGGACTCTCCATCGAGTGGGGATAGGGGGCTGGCCCCGGCAGGACGTCGGCCCCTCGGCGCGCCACCGGGGCCTACTGATCCGTCTCGCCTGCCGTCGCCTCGCCCTCGCCGAGCTTGTCGACGAGCGCCTTGGCCTGGACCTCGTGCTTGGTTCCTTCGTCGTAGACCTGCTCGATCTTCACGTCCGAGTAGCGCTCATTTACCATCGCGACGAGCGTGTGGTTGAACTCCGCAAGCAGCCCGGTGACGGCCTTGATGGTACTCGATGCCGCGAAGAACTCGATCATGTTGTCCTCGCGCGCCGCCGTGCGGATCACGATCTTGTAGCCCTTGACCTTCGTTTCGCCGTAGAACCATGCCTCCCCCGAGAACGGGTTGTAGGTCACGAACTCGCGGACCATATGCACGTCGTGCGAGAGCACCACCTGCTTGCAGACCTCGAAGATGTCCTTGTGCTTGACGTACGGAGGGATCTTCGTGATCGTGTAGATCTTCGAGTCGCGCTCGGCGAGCTCCGTCTCGATGAGCCGCTTGAGCATCGCGGTGTTCGCGTGCTCCTTCGTGAAGAAGAGCGGGCAGACGACCTCGGCCTTGCGTGTCTTCATGGTCTGGGACTGCAGGACACCCTTGTAGTCGCGGAACCGGACGATGCCGTCGATGTTCGTCTCCGTGCAGATCTGCGGGTCGAAGTAGAACGCGACGGATGACTTCTCGCCCGGGTTGAGCACGTTGAGCATCACGCGCGCGCCGCTCGTCTTGTAGGAAGCGGGCTCGATCCGCTGAAGGCGCAGGACGTCCTCGTTGTAGTCGATGTCCAGCGTCACCTTGGTGACCACGGCCTCCATATCGTTCTTCACACCGACCTTCAGGCGAACGAAGCCCTGGAAGAACTCGAGCTGGGAGAGCATCTTGATCTCGCGGGTGGTGGTGGCCGCGCGCACGTCGCCGCGGGTGATGCCCGCGGTGAGCCCCAGCACCGGGGCGACGTACTTCTCCATGTCCGAGAAGCGGTTCGTCTGGCCGTCCCAGGCCTCGATGACCCCCGCGTATGCGTACTCGATCTTCTCGATGGCCGTGCTCATCTTGTCATGGAACTCCATGTCCGGCTCACCGAAGGCGATGGCGGCCATGTAGACGTGGTTGCCGCGCTCGATGAAGATCTGGTTGTCCCCGTAGCCCATCTTGTTGAGCTCGCCCTCAGCCGAGAACGAATCCTTGATGAACTGCTGGACAGCGGTAAACATCGAGGACACGAGCTCGGGGTCGCCAAGTTGGTCGGCGCCAAGGTCGGTCTTCGAGAAGATCATGCGACCGTCCTGGTAGATGACGAACAGACCCTCAATGGTGTAGGTAGCGCGCTTCGAGCGAACGGCGGCCGGCGGCATCGCCGGGCGCGCGGCGCCAGCAGCCGCAGCGGCACCGATTCCCACGGCGGCGGCGCCGGCGCCAACAGCGGCCCCTGGCGGGACCGCGGGCTTTGCCCCGGGCGCGGGCTCTTGGACGACCTCGACCTGGACCTCCTCGGCATCGACCACCGGGGTCTCCATCGCGACGCCTTCCTCGCCGGGCCGGCGGCGCTTCACCAGGATAAGACCAACGATACCCGCACCCGCAAGCACGGCCACGAGCAGCAGGATCCCCATCAAGTCGTCGCCGGCCGGGGTCGCCCCCGTGACCGTCGCCGTAAGGTCGAGTTCCTCACCCGCGCCGCTCGGGTCGGCCACGCGCAACGTGACCGTGGATGTGCCCGCGTTGAGGCCCGAGACGACGAGCGTCGGGGTGCCGCCGATGATTTGGATGGAGGCCTCGACCGCGTTGCCGTCCACGATGACGAAGAACGCGAGGTCCGCGTAGGGGTCGTCCGTGTCGGTCGCCACACCCGGCCCGAGGGGGATCGAGGTTGACTTTCCGGCTTCGAGACCAATCGTGGTCGCGATGGCGCCCGCGACGAACTGCGCGGCGGCGTTGGCCAGCCGGATGCGGATGGTGAAGTTCTGGTACACGGTAAACAGGCCGTCCGAGAGCGCGAGGCTCACGGTAAACGAATCGCCGTCCTCGGCCCAACTCGGTACGTCCCAGGTCAAGGCGTCGGCGGAGTCGAGCGTCATCAGCTCCGGCCCCTCCGCAAGCGCGAGCGTCAGGCGGTCGCCGGCGTCGATGTCGGAGAATGCCACGTCGTAGCTGTACCGAGAGCCCGGGGTCGCACTCTGCACAGGGAAGGAACCGAAGGCAGGCGCGTGGTTGCCGGGCACGTCGGCCCGCGTAACGGTGATGACATAGATCACCTCCAGGTACCCGTACTCGTCGTACACATCGATGTGGACGCGGTGGACCCCGTAGGCGTTGACCGACGGGCTCCACTGCACAAGTCCCGAGTCGGTGACGGTGAGCGCACCGGGGCCCTCGTCGAGGGCGAAGGAGTGTGTGTCCCCGGCGTCGGGGTCCACAATCTCCATCTGCCACGAATAGGCCTGCCCGGCCTCGACCTCGGTGAGCGGGCTGTTGCCAAGCGCCGGGTTGGCGTTCACCCGCAGGCTGATCGGGAGGGTCCCCACGTTGGAGGCACTGTCGGTCACCATCAGGGTAATCGCGTAGGTCCCCGGGATGTCGAAGGTGAACTCCAGGTAGTCGCCGTGAACCGTCTGCGGGGACCCGTCGTACCTGAAGGACCAGACGAACGTCAGCACCGTGCCCGGCGAGTTGTCGGTCGTCCCCGAGGCGTCGAAGTAGATGGAGTCCTCCTCGTTGATGACGGTCTCGAGGTCGTCCACCACGATGTCGGGCGGCGTCTTGTCCAGGGTGACGATGTCGCGGCTGAGGGTGGCGCTAAGCCCGGTGGGGTCAAAGACGGTCAGGACAACGGTGTGGTTGCCGGGCTCCGTCAGGTTGACCGAGACGACGGACCCCGAGAACGTCAGGGTGCCGGTAGGGCCTGTGACCTCCCACTCGAACAGCGCGCTGTCGTCGACGGACCAAAAGGGGTCGTTGTCCGAGCTGTCGGTAGCGTCGAGCGTGATGTTGACGTCCTCCGGGGCGCTGCCGGGGAGCGTGAAGACCGGCGTCGGCGGCGTCAAGTCCCAGATGGAGAGGTTGAAGTCCTTGGCCGCGAGGTTGCCGGCCCGGTCCACGACCTCCAGGTGGACGTTGATCGTTCCGGGCGTGTCGAACGTCCAGGTGGGGCTTGGCCCCGTCAAGGTCTGGAGCGCAAGGAAGACATCGGGGTCGAATTCCCATGTGTAGGCCGGGAGCCAGTCCAGGTCGGAGACATCGGCCCCTGGGAACACGAAGGGCACGTCCTCGTCGCCGGAGTACTCGACGATGGCTGAGAGGTCTGGCGCCGTTCCGTCAACGCAGACCTGCTGCGAAACCACTGTGGAGTGGCCAGCATCGTCGTTGGCGGTCACCGCGAGGTCATAGCACCCGTCATCCCACCCGGTGGTATCGACGCTGTAGCGAGACCCGTTGACCGTAAGCGCCCCGGAGTAGGGGCCGGTCGCGTTGAGGCCCGTCGCCGTGAAGTCCACCGCGCCCAGGAGGTACTCGTCCAGGGCGTCATAGGTGAACTGGGTCCCGGGCTGGACGAACAACGTGGCCGTGGGCTCGAAGAGCCCAAGCGTGGGCGCGGCCCCGTCGATGTAGAAGGTCCAGCTGTAGTAGAACGAGTTGCCCGCGGTGTCGTTGGCCTCAATGATGATTGTGTGGGAGCCTACCGCCCACCCGGTCGTGGAGATCGACCAAGGCGGGGCTCCGATGACCGGCGTCCCGCCGTCGATCTCGTATTGCGTGACCGCCAGGTGCGCGTCTGTGATCGAGATGTCGATCTGCGTCCCCTCGGCGATTGTCGCGGAGCCAAGCGTGGGCGTGGCCGTCACCGCGGGCGCGGTCGAGTCGAAATCGAAGGAGAACGTCCGGACCACCGTCGGGGCAACGCCGTCCGTGGCCGTCACGGTGATGTTGTGCCACCCGTCGGCCCACCCGGCCGTGTCGATGTCGTGGGGGTAGGTGATTGTCGAGCCGTTGCCGCCGAACGCGTCGGACCAGGCGACGGAGTCGAAGAAGTTCGAAACCGAGAAGTTGAGGGGCGTGCCGGCCACGACGACCGAGCCGTCGGCCGGGGAGGTGAGTGCCACGTCCGGCGCCCACGGGTCCATGAGCGGGTAGTAGTCGTAGGCCGCTCCGCCCACGTGGTAGTTCTGGTCCGCGATCCCGTCCTTGCCTGGCGTGGTCTTGCCCGCGCCGCCAAACTCGTCGGTGAAGCCGCCGACGGCCCATGCGTAGTAGTTGCCGGCCACGGGCCACCCGAAGTCCCAGGTGCCGAGCCCGGCCGTGTTGGAGATCGCGCCGCCGTAGAAGTTGTTGTGATACATGAGGAAATTCGGCACGGTTCCCGAGACCATGAACGAGCTCGCGTTGAGGCTGACATAGGTCGAGCCTAGCGACCGGAAGTTGGGCGCAGACAGGACATATCCGGCGATCGACGCGTTCGTGGCGAACTGGCTATCCACGATGGTCACGTTCCCCGTCTCCCTCACATAGAGACCGAAACCGCTGGTGGACAGCACCGCGACCGAGGTAAGGTTCAGCTGGTTCCCCCGGTATGAGTACAAACCGTAGCTGCTCGTGTTCAGCACGAACAGGTCCTGGATGTCCACACCATTCGCGTAGTACAGATAGGCCCCGAACGAGGTGTTGAAGGAGGTCACGTTGGAGATACGGGCGTTCGTGCAGTACGCGCAGTCGATCGCAGTAAAACCGAGGTTGAAGGCCGCTACATCCCTGACATCCAAGTTGCTTCCCTGGTACACACCGACGCCCGAGCTGGTATTGAGCGTGAAGACACGCTCGAAGGTGGCGTTCTGGCCGTACCGCCAGTTCACGCCGTTGCCCGACAAGGAGCTGCCAAGGTAGATGGCCGTGAGGTCGGTGACAGTGATGTTGTTCGAGTAGTAGAGGTTCATGCCCGCGTTCCACCCGGACGGGTGGCCAAACGCGGTGATGTTGTTGAAGGTGAGGTTGTCGGAGTACAATGACAGGACCGACCCGGAGTAGCCGACCAGCCGCGAATTCGTGATGGTCACGTCCCGCGAGAAGGCGAGGATCACACCGTAGAGGGCGGTCGTCTGGTTGAGTGAATCGACGACAAGTCCCGAGCTGTTGATGGCGATCACGAGGCTGCTGTTGGCAGGAACCGTAAACCCGGTGACGTTCAGGAGGTAGTAGATCGGCCGCCCGTCCACCGTGTTGGACGTGGGGATGTCGTGGAAGTTCCGCTGGTCATTGGGCGTCCAAACGGGTTCCCACTGAAGCGGCATGGTGGCGTTGATGAACGAATTGCCGTATATGCGAGCCTGCGTGGTCTGTCCAAAGTAAAGGGCCCCGTACCTGATGTTGACAAACGTGCAGTCCGAGACCTGGAGTCCGGAGGGGCCATAGGCGTAGATTCCGGTCCCCGCATTTGCAATCGTCAAGTTGTCGAAGGAGTAGGAGGCGGACCCGCCCCACCACATGGCCACGGCCGTGTCCCTGATGTTGGTAAAATCCACGTGGGAGATCGTCGTGGGGATGTTTGCGCCGGGGTAGAAGCCCGTCGTGACATTATCGGCCCCGCCCCCGACCCAGGTGAAGGAAGAGCACGGGTGGCAGTAGACGGCGTAGTTGGGCTGGTCGATGATCGTGACGTTGCGGAGCGTGAGGCCCGTAGAGGTGCTATGGTCGATCCCGGAGTCGCTGCTGAGCCCCATGAGGGCGTCCTCGACAAACAGGGGCCGGTTCGAGGTCCAAACAATGTTGTCGCTGCCCCCCGCAAGCAGCGCGCCGGAGAGGTTGAGGATCGCGTTCGAGGCGCCGTAGACAGGGGCCGTCGTGAAGTTGACGAGGGTGACGCCCGAGGCGTTCACCACACTACTCGATTGGAGGTTGAACCCATACGAACCGTTGGAGCCCGTGAAGCCTCGAATGGAGACGGACGCCGTTGAGGCCGCATACAGGCAGGTGCCGCACCCATCGATTGCGACGTTCTGCATCGTCGCGCGGGACGCGCTCCAGGCGTAGAAACCGTACTGCGTCGCGTTGGTGATCGTAACGTCCCGAAACAAATGCCGGCCGGTGTTGCCGTAGTAGACGCCGTATCTCGTGTCTTGGATGTCCAGCCCGCGTATGGTCGCGTTGCCCGAAACCCAGAGGTACAATGCGTAGTACGTCCCGCTGGTGGATACATTCGTGACCGATACGTCGGGCTTCTCAAGGTCCATCCCAAAAAATCCCAGGGCCCCGCCCAGCTGGGAATCAGAGATGTCGACGGACCCCTGGCCGTAGGCGTATACCCCGCCTCCTGACCCACTGGTGGCCATAAAGTCGAGGCGTTGGACCGTGAAGTCCCATCCGTCCGAATTGTGGAGGCCGTTCTGTGCCCGGACCGTTGCGTCGCGAACCGTCACGTTGTTGCCCCAGCAGACGCAGCCGTAGCTGTTCGCGTTGAGCGAGACGCCCTGGATCGTGGTTGCATTCGAGTTTCCCCCCGTCCCGCCGTTGTAGTCGACCTCCAGGGCCCAACTATTCCCGTTGAAGGTGAGGTTAGTCAGGTTGGTGTTAGAGGCACGCACCGCCAGCGGCGCGAGGTTCGTTCCGCTCGCGTTGATGACGACGCCGCTCTCGCTCTCCCCGATCCAGGTCGTGCCGGAGACGGTGAGGTTGTGGTTGAGCGAGTAGTTCCCGTTGTAGATGATGTAGATGTCACCGCTCATGGGCCCAAGCGCCAGGACCTGGGCGGGGCTCTGGTACCGGCATGCCGCCGGGTTGACGGCGGGGTAGTCGTCGTCGATGTAGTACGTCCGGGGGGCCGCAACGCACGCGGCGTCGACGGGCGTGGAGACGGCAAGCAGCAGGACGAGGAGGAGCAGCCCGCCGACGGCCGAGAGTCCGAGCAGCCGCAGCCTGTTGCCGCCGGTCCGGGGACGCGATTTGTTGGCAGAGGGCTGGCGACTATGGGGGGTACTGGGGGTTTTGGACATACGAAAACACGCCTTGGGGGTTCGGCTGGCTACCTGTCGGGTAGCCGGTAAGCGGCTGAACACTAGCTTATATAATAACTTCGTCGGGAGTCTCGGAGGCCAGCACGGTTGGCTGCGCGGTCCTGGCCGGGGCCCGATCGCATAACATCTCGCCGTGGTCGATACCGCAGATCTCGACCGGAAAAGGCGCTGGCAACCCCTGCGCCGGGCCCGTTGCCCCTATTGCTCTGTCTCGCCGCTCTCCAGCTCCGCGTCCTCCATCTTTGGCATGAGCGACTTCTTCTCCACGGCGTCCTTGATCGTCTCGTCGAACTCGGGCACCAGCACCAGCCCCCCGTGCTTGGCCTTCATCATGCTCTGTAGCGTGTGGTTGAACTCCGCGAGGAGCCCCGTGATCGCCGGGATCTTCGTCGAGGCCGCGAAGAACTCGACTTTCTGCGCCTCCTCCTGGACGGACGCGCGGATCACGATCTTGTAGCCCTTGACCTTCGTTTCGCCGTAGAACCAGACCTCCGCGTGGTACGGGTCCTCGCGGATGAAGTCGCGGACGAGGTGGACGTCGTGCGAGAGCACCACGTCCTTGAGGAGTCCGAAGAGGTCCTTCCAGGCCATCCCCTCGGGCAGTGTCTGGGCGGTGTACACCTTGGAGTCGCGCTGGTCCAGCTCCCCCTCCACCAGCCGCTTGAGCATGGCGGTGTTGGCGTGCTCCTTCGTGAAGAAGATCGGGCACACCACCTCCGCCTTGCGGGTCTTCATGTTCACGGAGTGTACCGCCCCCTTGGCGTCGCGGTAGCGCGCGATCCCGTCGATCAGGGACTCCGTGCAGATTTGAGGGTCGAAGTAGTAGGCCAGCGACGCCTTCTCCTGGGGATTTAGCACCCCCATCTGGACCTCCGAGCCCTGCCTCTTGTAGGTGTCTGGCTCGATGTGGTGGAGGCGCATGACGTCCTCGTTGTAGTCGATGGAAACGGTCGTCTTTGTGATCACAGACTCCGTGTCGTTCTTGACCCCGCACTTCAGGCGCACAAAGCCCTGGAAGAACTCGAGCTGCGAGACCATCTTCACGCCCTTCTCGGTGAGTGCGAGTTCGACGTCCTTGCGGGTCAAGTGCGCCGTCGTCGCGAGGAAGGGGAGCACGTACTGGTCGATCCCCTCCAGCGAGGTGGTGGAGCCGTCCCAATCTTCGATGATGCCGGCATACGCATTCTCGATGGTGGAGAGTGTCTGCTTCATCCCGTCGACGAGGTCCTCCGTTGGCTGGCCGAATATGACGCACGCCATGAAGGTCTTGGCGGCGCGCTCGATCATGATCGTGTTCTCGCCAAAGCCCAGCCGGTCCAGCTGGCCGGTCTGCTGGAAGGAGTCCTGGATGAACGCCTGGACGGCCGAGAACATCGAGGCCACGAGTTCGGGGTCCTCGAACTTGACCTGCGAGATGTCCGTCTTCGAGTAGATCAGGCGGCCGTCGTCATAGATGATGAAAACGCCCTCTACGACGTAGGTGTCCTTCTTCGTGCCCTTTGCGGGCAAAGGCTCAGCGGGCTGGACCACGGCCTCCGGAATGCGCGACGCGGTCTCGAGGGCTTGACTGGCGACGCGCGTTGCCGATTGGGCCGCCGTGGCTGCGACACGTGAACGCCGCACCGCCACCGCCGCGACCGCACCCACGGCCCCGAGCGCGCCCAGGAGCAGGAAGATAAGCCACAAGGGGAACGGCTCGGCGCCCGGCGGCAGCGCCGAGCCCACGGTGATTGTCACAAAGTTGTCATCGGCGGTCCCGCCGGAGGGGTCGCGGGCGACAAGCGAGAAAGTGACTTCCCCGGCACCCACCACGGTGAACACGACCTCCGGATCGTCCGGGTCCGTGAGGTCGAGCCGCCAGTCCAAGACCCTTGAGACAGCGATGCGGTCGTCGCGCGTCCCATTGACGATGAAGAGGAGCAGGGATCGCGCGTCGTCGGGGTCGCGCCAGTAGTCGGCGACCTTGATGCGCCGCTCCTCGCCGATTCCCATGACGCCGAGTGAGAAACTGCCAGACAGGATCGGCCACTGGTTCGGCGGGTTGCGGAACCGGATCACGAAGGTCTGGTTGGCGTACGCGTAGCCGTCGAACGCGATCAGAGAGATCGACACGTTGCGCATGAACTCCTCGTCCCCCTCAGGACGCCAGGGCGGGTCCCATCGAAGCCGCCTGTTCTCAGGGTCGAGTTCGAACCCGGGCTCGCTCGCGAAAGCCAGGAAGTACTGCAGGCTCCCGTTTTGGGCGGCATCGTCATCCCAGGCCTCGAAGCGGTAGTCGTACTGGCGGTTGACGCGAGCGTCCAGGAGCGCGTCGGTTACGAAATAGGGCGCGTGGTTGCCGGCAGCAAGCGCCGGGTCGCCGACATAGAGCGT